>JBKJLJ010000963.1:0-4663 GCA_046597015.1 Bryobacteraceae bacterium | reverse complement strand
CAGCATGGGTGCCATCATCATGGCGATCGCTATAGTTGGTATCAAATGTGAAATGCGCATACGGGACTCTCCAGAGATTCGGTCGTTCAGCCAATTTATAAATAAGACTGATTTTACAACGGATAGTTTTACTTTTTCAAGTAACAGAAAGAACCGTTTAGTACCAGTACTAGGCCACACAGATGTCACGACTTGGGATGGAACGGTGAAGGCCTCTTTTGCACCGCTCGATCGCTCCCTACGCGGAATTGCTCGGGATCTGGGCCGGTTTCGTTAGCCAGGAGCCACTTCGCTCACTGGAAATGATCTGCTTTTCTGGCGATCTACAGACGCCTTGCCTTCTATACTGCTATCGGCATTCTCGCTGTCCGGAACTCAAAGCGCTCATACATGATTGCCGCCTGCCCCGCTCCGGCCCGGACCACCCTTCCCCGCACCACCAGCCGCAACGGAACCCGGTTGTCCAGCTTGTGCGGCCACTCCAGCGCAATATGGACGACCCTTCCCGTGACCGGTAAAGGAACAGCCTCGATCAGAATCCCCGAGCTGCTAATGTTGACGGTCTTTCCAGAAACACATTCCACCGATCGCGGGTTGACTCGGTAGCTTAGATCCAGTTCCAGGGGAAACCGGACGTTTTCCCGTCTTTCGATGCTGGTAAGGCCGTTGAGCCGCTGGCCGATGTGTTCGTGGCTTTGATGATCCATTATTCTAAAGGTGTCCCTTATCCTAAATATGTTTCACCGAGGGGGGTTGCGCCATGGACCATCCGAAGGGGCCGTCCTAGTACAATGCTTCCTATTTGTAGTAGGCGTATTTCCGCCCCTGATTCCTTCATCTGATTGTCCAAACATCTTTTATTAACAACTCGGCCCGAGAGCAGGCCTAAACAATGATTCTTCCTATCAAATCGGCCACCTCGCAACCTGCGTCACTGCGTGCTGGCTGGCCTCGCAAACCCTATTCGTTCCTGCTCTCCGCCCTTCTTCATTTCCTGACCACCGCGCTTCTCGTTAGCATCCCGGAGGGCGGCCTCTTGCTGGAGCCAAAAATCCGCCTTCGGCCCCAAGAGCCGATCCTCCTCCTCAAGCCAACGATGAAAATCTACTGGGTTCCTATCACCCGGTCCATTCCTACGCTCATCCCCCGCGAAAACGCGCCCGCTACCAACGCTCCGGCAGGCTCTATCCTCCGGCCCAATGAGAACGTGGTGGTTAACCGGCCCGACCCGAAGAGCAATAAACAACTCGTCTACCAACCGGAAACACCAGCACCGCTAGAGAAAGAGACCCCGCTGCCCGACATGGTGGCGGTAAAGGGGAGTCCGGTGCCCCAGCCTCTCCAGACTCCCGAACCACCGCCTCCCCCCGAAGCCGCTCCCCCCCCCGCGCCCAAGCCGAAGCCGAAAACATTCACTCTAACCAAAAAGGACCCGCAACTCCCCATCGCCCCCGCCTTGATTACGGACGCCCCGCCCGCGATCACGGGCGCGGATACCCGGAACCTCAACGCCGTCACGATTGCGCCGGGTCTCTCCGCCGTCCCGACGAAGAAGCCTCCGGCCAAAACTTACATACCGGGTTCCGCTTCTTCCTCTGCCGCCAATCGCCCACCCACAAAGCCAACCCTGGTCGATACGGCACCGGAGATAGCCTCCGGGGGTACTGGCGCTGCCCAGACGGCTGTCGTCATCGGCCTGAACCCATCCCTGACGGCCGCTCCCCCCCCCAAGGGCTCCCGTTCCGCGGAGTTCTCGACCGGCCCCCAAAAAGGGACCGCCGCCGCCACCGCTGGCACCGGACTCGTGATTCCCGGCGTTGCCGCCCAAGGCCGGGAGGCCAAAGCAGCCCCGCCCAACCCGGCGGCTGTTAATCCCAACTCGCCCCGCTTTGAGCTGAAAATCCCTCCCTCGGCGTCCTCCATGTCGGCACCTCTCCGGCCGGCCTCCCGCACCGTACCCCGCTCCATTGAAAGCCGCTTTGCCGATCGTGTTCTTTATGCTCTCGTGGTGGCCAAGCCCAATCTGCCAGAGTACAGGGGTGACTGGACCCTCTGGTACGCCGAGCGAACGCCCTCCCTCTCCAACAACACCCAGATGCGGGCACCCCTGCCCACGCGAAAGGTGTTAACCGCTGCGGCCCCACCTCCCCCAGGCACCAACGAAGGCTTCATTCAAATCTCCGCGGTCATCGACAAGAGCGGTAAGATTACCGGGCTCACTCCCCTTCCCGGCCGGTTTCCACAAATTGCTGCGGCGGCGGCCCAGGATTTAGCCGCCTGGGAGTTCCGTCCCGCCACTCGTAACGGAGAGGCCATCGACGTCGACGTCATCATTGAGTTATCCTTCCGTCCAAACGGAACGGAAACAACGCCCTAATGAAGATTCGGCATTCTGTCGATACATCCTGTATCGGAGAGAAACATTGAGGATCAGGCATGCCAGGGTAGCGCCGTATACCTTCTGGGCTGCTTTCGCCCTTGTCGCGTGGGGTGCCTTGTCCAGTCAAAGCACCATCACGAGCCTAGCGGGTAACGGCATCGCAGGGTTCAACGGAGACGGAGGCGCGGCAACGGCCGCTTCCCTGAACGAACCTCAGGGTGTGGAGATAGATGCAATGGGGAATCTCTACATTGCCGATTTCCGCAATAGCAACATCCGCCGGGTTTCGCCCAGCGGCGTGATCACTACGATTGCCGGAATCAGCTTCGCAGGCTTCAGCGGCGATAACGGCCCCGCCATCCGGGCACAGCTCAGCTATCCTTCTGATGTCGAAGTGGACGCGGCCGGCAACGTCTACATCGCCGACACAAACAACCACCGTATCCGGCGCATCTCCGCAGCCGGCATCATCACGACGGTCGCGGGTAGCGGCAACCCCGGCTTCAGTGGAGACGGCGGCAGTGCGCTGACGGCCGAGATCTATTTCCCCACGGGAATTGCTCTCGATGGCGCCGGAAATCTTTATATTGCCGATACTTACAACAATAGAATCAGAATGGTGGCACCCAGCGGAGTCATCACCACCGTGGCGGGGAGTGGCGTGTATGGTTTCAGCGGGGACGGCGGATTAGCGACCCTCGCCAACCTGAACGACCCCACGGGTGTGGACGTAGACGCAGCGGGCAACCTTTATATCGCCGACCGGTTCAATAATCGCATTCGTAAGGTAGTCCCCAGCGGGGTGATTAGTACGGTAGCCGGTAAAGGGGTGGCGGAGTATAGCGGCGACGGGGGCTCAGCGCTCGCGGCCGGTTTGCAAAACCCGTCCGACATCACTGTGGATTCAGCCGGCAACTTGTACATCGCAGATCAGTCGAATAACCGGATCCGGCGAGTGAGTAGCACCGGAATAATCACCACCGTGGCGGGAAATGGAATAGCGGGATTCTCGGGCGATGGCTCCTCGGCCCTGGCCGCGTCCTTCAACGCTCCTCTCGCCGTGACGGTCGACGGCGCGGGCAACCTTTTTGTAGCGGATTCGGGGAACCACCGGATTCGTAAAGTGGCGCTGGCACCGCCTCCTGTGCCGAGTGCGCAGGATTCTGGGCCGTTGTACGGCACCGGCATGACGCAAACAATGACGTTTAAGTTTTCTCACCCGGAAGGGTTCCAGCGGCTCGGGATCCTAAATGTATTAGTGAATGACGCTCTGAGCGGCAGCGCAGCCTGTTATGTTGCCTACTCGCAGCCATCTCAACTCCTCTTCCTGGTTAACGACGGCGGTCCCGATACCGGCTTATCAAGCCCCTTAACCCTGGGGACCACGGCGTCTGTCAGCAACAACCAGTGCACTATATTTGCCAGCGGCTCTTCGGCGGTGGGTTCCAGAACTACCCTCACCTTGACCCTCAACATTGCCTACAAAAGCTCTTTCACCGGGAACAAGGTGATCTACACCGCTGCTCGCGACACCAACGAACTCAGCTCGGGTTGGAAAACCCTGGGGGTTGCCGCTATTCCGTCGCAGGCTCCTACCTATCCGGGCGTCGAAGGAATGACTCCATCCACCATTACCGGCGCCAGCCAACTTGTGACTCTCAATTTCCGGCTTGCTACCACGGCAAGTAGTCTGCAAACCGCTTGGATGTTAATCAATAAAGCGATTGACAGCCGCACCGCCTGCTATGTGGCTTACTACATTCCGGGAAACACACTCTATCTTTATCCGGACAACGGAGACGCATCCCAGATTGTAACTGCGGCAATGACCGGCTCTAATGTGGTAGAAAACAGCCAATGCCGCATCAGTGCACAGGGATCGAGCGTATTTGTAAGCGGAAGCTTAGTAACTCTACAGCTAAATGTAACCGTCAAGAGTGCACTCAGCGGGCCGAAGGTAGTTTGGAGCGCGGTGCAAACGATGGACGGCAAACAGACTAGCGCTTGGAAACCGATGGGCGCATGGCTTGCGCCTTGATGCCGCGGCCGTCATCTTTTTTAAACGAGATGACCCACAACTGTTTGGCAACACTCTCATGCTTGAGTTTGCCGTCATCACCGACGGCAAAGCCGCCGACATTGGCGTCGCCCGCAAATTCTCTTTCCTCAAAGGGTCCATGGTCGTCTTTGATTGCGGCTACTGCGATTACGACTGGTTTGCGGGCTTAAGTGAAAATGGCGTCCATTTCGATGAGCCCTTCGAGGGCCCCCTCCCGTTGCGCG
>JBKJLJ010000180.1:0-5723 GCA_046597015.1 Bryobacteraceae bacterium | reverse complement strand
GGATGGCGGAGAAGACGATCCAGCCGATGGGCAGGAGGCCGAAGGCGGCGCCGTAGGTGACCGCGCTGAAGACGGCCGGGGCGGGCATGCCGTAGGCGAAGAGCGAGACCGCGACGGCGGTGGCGAGGCCCGTCAAGCCGGCTAACCACGCGGGTTTGCGGAAGACGCCGAGCATGAGAAGCAGAGTCAGGATGGGTAAGCCCGCGACCAGCGCGGAGGCGGCGAGGTTGCCGCCGATCGGAAGATAGATCTGTTGCCACATGTATTGGACCTCAGCCATTGTATGCGCGGAAGGCGGTAGACTGCTTGGCTTGACGCTAGCGATGCTCGATTCGGGCGTTATCGCCCACTTCTTTTTTTGAAGATCGGGGGAGCGCAGAGGGACTTTCGCGCGATTATGGGAGTGTTCTTTGGCTTGCAGGGCTTGCTGTTGCGGAGCGGCCTGATGAAGTTGGGTTGGGGAGGAGTTTTACTGTGGTTCTGACAACAGAGAGCCTGAGCGACGCGCACCGCCGGAAATGGGGCGGGAGCAGCGCGGACGTGAAGGTTTACCGCGCACCGGGGCGCGTGAATTTAATCGGCGAACATACCGACTACACCGAAGGGTTTGTGCTGCCGATTGCACTGGACCTGACTTGCTACGTGACGCGGAGTAAGAACGCCGGGGGCGAGTTGCGCGTGATTTCCGAGAACAACGGCCAGGAGCGGCGGTGGCCGAGTTCAGCGCTGCCGGTAATGCAGCCGATGGGCGATTGGAGCGACTACATTGTGGGGGTGGCGAAGGAGCTATTCCGGGCGGGCTATCCGGTGGAGCCGGCGAATCTGCGGGTGCATTCGACGATCCCAATGGGGGCGGGGCTGGGCTCTTCGGGGGCGATCGAAGTGGCGACGGCGCTGGCGCTTCTCGACGGGCGTCCGATTCCGGCATTCGATTTGATCCACCTGTGTCGACGGGCGGAGAATCGATTTGTGGGGACGCCATGCGGAGTGATGGACCAGTACGTTTGCGTGAAGGCGGAGGCGGGGGCGGCGCTGGAGATTGATTGTCGAACGCTGGAGAGCCAAGTGATTCGATTGCCAGAGGATTTGGCGATTGTGACGGTGAATTCGATGGTTCAGCATGAGTTGGGGCAGAGCGCGTATCGGACGCGGGTGGCGGAGTGTGCCGAGGCGCGGGACCTGCTGGGGGTGCGCTCGCTGCGGGATGCAAGGATGGAACAGGTGGAGGAGTTAGAAGGGGTGCTGCGGCAACGAGCTCGGCATGTGGTGAGCGAGAACGGGAGGGTGAAGGCGTTTGTCCAGTGTTCTACGGGGGCTGGAGGTGCGGCGGCGATGGGTGCGCTTTGCTACGAAAGCCATGCGAGCTTACGGGATGACTTTGCGGTGAGCTGCGTGGAACTGGACGCGCTAGTTGAGATGGCGCGGGGGGTGGAGGGAGTTTATGGGGCGCGGATGACGGGCGGCGGGTTCGGGGGGTGTACGGTAAACCTGATTTCGCCGGGAGCTATCGCAAAGTTTGAAACGAAGATGCGGGCTGGATATCGGGCACGGTTCGGGGTGGACCCGGCGATTTCGGTTTGCCTGCCTTCGGCGGGGGCCGGGCGGCAAATGTAAACTGGTTTTGGCAAGATGAGGGAAACGGGCCGCCATGGCCGCGTATCCCTAGAGTGAGGAATATTTCGTCTATGCGGAAAAGCATTCTTTTGTTGTTATCCACGGGACTTTTGCTGGCGCAGAAGCCGGATCCGGATGTCCCGATGACAACGTTCAAAGTGGAAGTGGTGGCCAAGACGGCCAAAGCGATCAACTATCGGCATCGGAGCGGGGCGACGAAGATTAATTTCGGCGGGACGGCGATTCTGCCGAAGGCGCGGGGTGAGGCGAAGGTGGAGTCCAAGCAGGGCTACATAGAAATCGAAGTGGAGTTCGACAATTTGGCACCGGCGATGATGCATGGGCAGGAGTATTTGACCTACGTGCTGTGGGCGATCACGCCGGAGGGCCGGGCGACTAATCTGGGCGAAGTGCTGCTGAACGGTACCAAGAGCAAGCTGAATGTGACGACGGAGAACCAGGCGTTTGGATTGATCGTCACGGCGGAGCCCTATTTTTCGGTGACGCAGCCGAGCGACGTCGTGGTGATGGAGAACATTGTGCGGCCGGATACGGTGGGCAAGGTGGACGTGATCGACGCCAAGTTCGACCTGCTGCAGCGGGGTAATTACTCGGCGCTAGTGACGCAGAAGATGGTGGTGGACCCGAAAGTGCCGATCGAACTCTACGAAGCGCGGCAGGCCGTGCAGATTGCGCGGGCGACGGGGGCGGCCAAGTACGCGGCGGACACCTTCAAGAAGGCCACGGACCTGCTGGCGCAGTCCGAAGGCTATCTGGCGCGCAAGGCCGGCATGAAGCCGGTGGCGATGATCTCCCGGGAGGCGGTGCAGACGGCCGAGGACGCCCGGGTGATTACCGTGAAGCGGCGAGAAGAAGAGCAGTTGATGAACGAGCGCGCGTCGGCGGCTGAGCGGGAAGCGAAGGCGCAGGCGGAGGCGGTGGCCGAGGGCGAGCGGGCGAAAAAAGAAGCCGAGAACGCGAGGCTGGAGACCGAACGCCGGAAGCAGGCGGAAACGGACCGGGCGATGGCGGAGAAGGCCATGGCCGAAGCGGAAGCCGCGACAGCCGAGGCACGAAAGTTAAAAGCCGAGGCGGACGTGGCCCGTGCGGAAGCGGAGAAAGCCAGGACCGAAGCGGAGAAGGCGCGGGCGGAAGCCGACGTCGCCAAGCAGGCCGCGCTGGTAGCGCAGCAGGCAGCGTTGGCTGACCTGGAACGCGCCAAGGCGGCCGTGGCCGAGGCGGAGAAGGGCCGCTTGCGGGCCGAAGAGGAAAAGGGCGCGCTGCGCAAACAGTTGCTCGATCAGTTCAACCTGATTTTGGAAACGCGAGATTCGGCGCGGGGGTTGATTGTAAACCTTTCGGACGTACTTTTCGATTTCGGCAAGTTCACGTTGCGGCCGCCGACGCGAGAAAAGTTGGCGAAGATCTCGGGCATCATTCTAGCCCACCCCGGGCTGAAGCTGGAAGTGGAAGGCCATACCGACGACGTGGGCAGCGATGAGTTCAATCAGAAATTGTCGGAGCAGCGGTCCGACGCGGTCCGCACGTACTTGATGGAACAGGGGTTGAACGGCGACCTGATCACTTCTGTGGGCTTCGGCAAAACGGTTCCGGCCGTACCGAACACGAGCGCCGCGAACCGCCAAAAGAACCGTCGGGTGGAGATGGTGGTCAGCGGCGAAGTGATTGGAACGAAGTTGATGAGCAAACCGGCGAACTAGCTATTGAGGAACCGCGCACGACGGACTCGCTCCGGCACGGCAGGAGGGGCGAATTCCTCGCCCTTTGGTGCCGCGCCTTCGCGGCCTGTGCGCTTTTGATCAACCGCGCACAACGGACACGTTCCGGCCTGTGCGCTTTAGAGGTGCCGAAGGGCGTGTTCGAGAGCTTCGATAAAGAAGTGGTCGCCCCAAATGACGCTCTCGTTCACGCCTAACTTTTTACCGTGGTGATAGACGCCGCCCTTGAGAATGCCTTCCCAGCCTCTTGTTTTGTCGGCCAAGTGCTTTTCGCAGAGCGTGCGGAGAATACGAAGGCCGGTGTTCCAGTAGAAATGGCCCTTAACGGGATCCTGGAGTAGGCGGGAGAGGCGAAGCAGGCCGGAGGCGGCGATGGCCGCGGCCGAGGTATCGAGTAGCTTGCGGCTTTCGGGAGGGGCGTTGAAATCCCAGGGGGCGACGCCATCGGCAGGGGAATGGGTGATGTAGTAGTCGGCGCAGCTTTCGGCGGTTTCGAGGAAGTGGGGATCGCGGCTGTATTCGTAGCAGGTGCCGAACCCATAGAGGGCCCAGGCGAGGCCGCGGGACCAGCAGGAATCGGCGCGATAACCCTGATGGGTGGCTTGGCGAACGAACTCACCGGTGGTCGTATCGAAGATGCCTTCGTGCGCGGTGGACCCGTCGCCACGGACGAGCATGCGGCGCGTGGTGAGGGCGTGGCGGAGAGCGATCTCGCGGAGGTGCTTGTCGCCGGTGGCGCGGGCGGCGTAGAAGATAATGCCGACGTTCATCATGATGTCGATGAACAGGGAGTCCTCACTTACGAACGAGCGAAGGTATTGGCCCTTTTCGCGGAAGCGCAGGGCGAGCGTTTTGCCGGCTTCAATGAGGACTGCTTCGTGCTCGGGATTGCGATCCACCTGGTACCAGCGATAGTAGGTGGACAGGAAAATGAAGCCGAGATCGTGCACATCCCGATCGTTCTTCCGAACTTCGAGCGGCTTCGAGTAGCGGATGGCCTGGACCTTCCAGTAGTCAACGTCCTTGCCTCTGCGGTCGGCTTCGTAGCGGCGGAAGAGCCAGAGGATTCCGGGGAGGAACCCGTCGCACCAATGGGTCCAGGCTGCCCCTTCATGTTTCCATTTGCCCTTCTGTGTGTACATCGGGCAGAAGTCAGGCGACTTCTCGATGAGCTTCTTTACCTGCTTCTGGCCAAAACTGATGGCGCCTTCGAAGAGGGCTTTGTCGGTCTCAAGTTGAAATTGAATCACGGTCGGTTCCAGAACTAGGGTATCACCCGGAGTTGCAGCAGGAGTCCTTTGGGCAAACGCGGGGGGGTGGACTTGATGTAGACCATAGCGGGACGGCCAGAGATGGCGGGCATCAGCGCGTAGATTCCGGTGCGGCCGGAGATGGAACCGCCTTCTTCGACGGTCGCCTTCAGCGGAACGATTTGCCCTAGATGTTCGATTTCGACGAGGATAATGGCCACGCCGGAGTTGAAGCCGCGAACGGCCCGGCGGTCGATATCCCCGACGCGGGCGCGGATTTTGGCACCCTTCGGAACGAGGGTAACTTTGCGGCGGCGGGTGTCGGAGCGGACAGTAAACAGGAGCGGGTCGCCGGTGGCCGCCTTCTCCAGAGCGAAGGTTTGGTCGAGCGAGACCTCAATGAGAAGTTCCGCCGGGAGTTCCGTGGGCATGCGGGGGGCGGCAGGGGCGTCCCCTGGTCCGTAGGTTGGTTCGACTTCGTCGAAGCGGACGACGGAGTCTCCGGAGTACTGACGGCAACTGGAGAAGCTGACTTTGTTGCGGCTTTCGGCGCCGTCGGTGCCGAGCATGCTCATCTCCGAGGACAGGGGAAGGAGGAAGTCGCCTTCCCCGATCCGTTGGCGCCCGTAGTGCATGAAGTCGGTGGCCCGTTTGAGCATGAGGATCGGCGGGAGATCGTCGGCGACGACTTCGAGATCGACGACGTCGAGGGAGGTCGAATCGACGACGACTTGCCCATGGTAGGCCACGACGGCGGAGGCGTCGCCGACGCGGATCTGGTAGCCGCTGAAGCGTTGGGGAACGTCATAATCGAAACGAGCGACTTCGCGGCCGTTGCGCTGCTCCCGTGCGCGAAAGGTGAAAGTGACGGAACTGCCGCCGAAAACAGACTTGGCATGGAGAGCGAAGTTGCCGTTGCCGATGGCCCCGCCGGGTGCGAGTTCGCGGAGGTCCCGCTCTTTGAACTGGCGTTCGCCGGGCCAGGAGAACAATTCCTTGCCCTCGACGACAGCGACTTCGAGCCGCAGGGCATCGACGATCGAGGCGCGTTTGGAATCGGAACGGCGGACGGAGCGTTCAATGGTTTCCAGGCACGTGTAGTTCGGGATGCGCCGCAGGG
>JBKJLJ010000580.1:0-6850 GCA_046597015.1 Bryobacteraceae bacterium | reverse complement strand
GGGGTGTTTGCGATCCGTCAGGGGCCCTGGAAATACGTGGAAGGTATTGCGGCCAAGCCCGTCGCGCGGGTTCCGAAAGCCCGGGCCGCTGAGATGACGCGGCAACTTTACAATCTGCGGGACGACGCGAAGGAACAGAATAACCTGATTGAGAGTAATCGCGAAGTGGCCGCGCGGTTGCAGGATCTGTTGAGTACCCAGCGAGCCAGGGGGCACTCGCGAAAGCGTTAAGCGCACGGGGCGCAGCGAGTTCTTTATATTCGGGGAATAGCGAATTGTGCTCGAGTGCGGTTAGGACAATTGATCGTGGGCCGTCTGAGCGAGGCGATGGCTTACGGCGCGCGGCAACGACCTCGCCGATCGAATTTAGCGTAATGGAAATGACTTGTAAGAATAGATGTGCGGACTGATGATGAGGTATGATGCGCCCCAACTCCATCATAGAAGTCACTCCATAGGCGGGTGCCGAATTGCGGCGACGGACCGGTCCACCACCTCCAGGAAGCAGGATAGCCTTCGTGCGCGCATTGTTCTTTCCGGGGCGGAATGGTATAGAGAGGAGGAAGTGGCGCTCAAGTATTTAGATGGTAAACTGTCTTGCGCACGGAGCTTCATCACACGAATGTCGAGTGGCTCCGTTTCCTGAAACAGATCCATCGGAAGATCCTAAGGAGGTGACGATTCATGTTATCTCCGACAAGTACGCCACGCATAAGAATGTAAAGGAGTGGCTAACCAAACAACCCCGTTTCCAAATGCATTTCACCCCGGCCAGCAGTTCCTGGGTGAGCTTGGTCGAGCGGTGATTCAGGGAACAAACCGACGATTGCATACGCGACGGCAGATTTAAGAGCGTGGCCGAACTGGCGGAATCGATCAGGGACTACCTAGCACCAGACTGGGGGCTGTTATTAGAAGCTGATTCAACGACACTACACTAGGGAGCCGTCACCTTGGGCTGATTCTCGCGGTGGTCCACTTCGCTGACGATCTTCCCGTCCTCCAGGGTGATCACCCGGTCGGCTTCTGCGCCGAAGGCGGTGTTGTGAGTTGTCAAGATGATGGCTAACCCCTCTTTGGCGGCCAGGCGCTTGAAGAGAGAGATGATGGACTGGCCGGTGATTTTGTCCAAATTGCCGGTGGGCTCGTCGGCTACGAGGATCTGCGGATTGACGATTAGGGCCCGCGCAATGGCCACGCGTTGCATCTGCCCGCCCGACAATTCCCGGGGCAGGTGGTCGGCGCGATCGCTGAGTCCAACAGCCGCCAGAATTTCGCGCGTCCGAGCGGGATCGGCTCGCAGAGCGAGGAAGGTAAGAGGAAGCTCGACATTTTCGGTGACGGTGAGAGTCGGCAATAGGGAGAAGTTCTGAAAGACAAAACCCAACACACCTCGCCGGACCTCGACCAGTTCGTCTTCGGATAAGCCGGCAACAGCTTTGCCAGCTACCGTTAGCGTGCCGGCTGTGGGCGCATCCAGGCATGAGAGCACGTTGATAAGGGTGGTCTTTCCGCAGCCTGAAGGACCGAGGATCGCCACGATCTCGCCTTTGCGGATTGTGACATCCACGCCGTCCAAAGCTTTGACCGTTTCGCTGCCCCTTTTATAGTGGCGCTGCAGCCCGTGTCCCTCAATGATGATGTCGTTCATTGGTTTAAACTCCCTTGCTGATGGCTTCGATGGGCCGCATGGATGACGCGCGCCAGGCTGGATAGAGGCCGCCGAAGAACCCAAGCACCACCGCGCCCACCACGGCATAGCCGATCACCTCGGGGGTAATGCGCACAATGGAGCCCGAGACGCCGAGATCGGCGACGGACTTAATCGCCCTCTCCACCAAACTGGAGCCGATCATCGCGGCTACCGAGCCCAACAGGGCCCCCAGCAAGCAGATCATCACGGTCTCGAGCCAGATCAACTGGAAAATGGACCCACGGCGGGCGCCGAGCGCCTTCATGATTCCGATTTCGGCGGTCCGCTCGTAAACGCTCATCAAGATGGTGTTGATGACGCCGATCAGGGCCACAATTATGGCAATGATGGCGACGGCGCCGATCATCGTTTGCGCCGTGGACACCAAACTGACGAGCGTGGTTTTCACTTGTTGCAAGCCCACCACCTGCACCTCCGGCAATTTCAGCCAACGGGTTTCGAATTCCCGCATATTCAACGCGTTGAACTGCTTTAGTTTGATGCCGAGAATCGTCAATTGGCCGGGCCGGCCAAAATACTCCTGCGCCACGGCGATGGGTAAAAATACGGTGCCGTCGTCCTGCGTGCCGGTGCGGTCCAGCACGCCCACCACTTGAAATTCGTGCGACACGGCGTCCGGCTTTCCCGCCGGAGTAATGGAAGCGTAGAAGGAGTCGCCGACTTTGCGTTGCTCGTATTCCGCAGCTTCGAAACCCAGCACCACCTCGGTCTTGCTGTCTGCGGCGAACCATCGTCCGCCGTCGTAGCCGGCACCTTTCTTAAAGGCGATCCAAGGCTTCATCACCTTGTAACTCGCCACCTCGATACCACTCATGATGGAGAAGTTACTCGCGCCGGCGTCATTGCGGATACCACTGCCCTGTTTTTGCGCCACGCCGACAAAGATCGGCGTGATGCTCTCCAGTTCCGGATCGTTTTTCACTTTTTCGTAGGTATCCCCAGGCAGATAGAGGAGTCCGGTGCCGCCTTTCAGCATCATGGTGGCGGCTTCATACGGGCACCCTTTGGCCATGATCATCACCTGGAAGCCGAGCATGTTGATGCTTTTATCGATGGCGCTCCGGTAGCCCAACATAAAGCCGCCGAGCGATACAGCGACGGTTACCGCTAAGGCGACGCCGGCTACTGTCAGGGCCGTGCGTACCAGCCTGCGACGCAGGTTCTTGATGGCCAGGGCGAAGTACCGTTGCAGCACGAAGGGGTCACTTTTCATCGCGGTGTTCATATGGTTCCTCACTTAAACTCAACGGCGCTCGCAAAAAGTTGGTAACCATCGCCATAGGGTACGATCTGGCCTTCCACCCGAGCTGGGCGGCCCTCGCGCATAGGAGCCCGCATGGCAAGCTGTTGTAACTCTACGCGAAGAATGGTTTTTCCTGCGCGGAAGAAAAAGAAGCAGCCCATGGTTTTGCACTGCTCCGAAATCATGCTTTCCACGGTAAGTGTTTTCCCGAGAAAGTCTTTCGGGTGTTCAATCAGGGTATTCGCGACGACGCTGGGTGCGCCGGTAAAGGTGCCGTATAGCGTCGGCATTTGTAGAGAACGCCAAAGCAGAAAGCCTCCCGCCAATAGGATCAGCCCGCATATCGTAAATATGGTCCGCATCCCTTAGTCCTTTCGCCCTTTAGCCTTCTCGGCCGCTTGTCTGGCCCGTTCAAATACGGGTTCGAACCGTCTGCTGAAGACGAAAAAGTCTACCAGGATCAGGTTCTTACGCAATCCTCTTAGCGAGGCAAGATAATCCGCCTGGCCCCTCGGATCGAGCGGAGGGGGCTGGATCGCCGCGATTTTATCGGCCTTGGCGGCAGGATCAAAGGCGCGGAAATAGTCATGTTTGTAGAAGTCTCCCAGATTCAGCCCGATAAATTGGGTGCGGAATTCCTTACTCTTCAGCTGCCGTGCGGCCGGACTCTCCAGCCTTTGAAAGAAGAAGTCGTTGATCAGGGCCGTCTCCGGGTTGAGCGACAGAAATACCTGAATCACGCCCCCTTTGCCTGGCACATTCACGCCATGGACGATCCCAATTTTCTTCGAGCCCTGAAACACGCTATAAACCGTGTAGGGCGTCTCATAAGTTTCGTAGATGGGATCGAGGTCGCTACCTAAGCGGGCTTTGAGCCCTTTGAAAATCTCCAGGCCATCCTTCATTCGCGGTAACTCGTTGAGCTCTTCCTTGAAGCTAGTCATGCCGGGAAATAAGTACTTCAGATCTTCCGATGGATTGCTTAGCGTACAACCGATAGCACCCTGTAACTGCGGCAACGCGAGAGCTGTAAGGGCGAAAATGATAAGTTGGATCTTCATAAGTTTTTCCTTAACGGTAAAAATAATACTGGAGGGTGATGATCGTCCTGGGCGAGCCGGCCATCCGTTCGAGTTGGCGTTCGACGTTGAGCTTGATCCAATGCAGGCTCGAGTTACCGATATCGTTCTTGAAGTACCAGGTGAACTCGCCGATGAGAGATGAATCCGACCCGAGCTTCCCTTCGCGAAAGCGTCGATATTGCGTGGCCACGCCCCAGCGGCGGGAGGCACGAAGATATTCGACTTGGTGCAATTGGGTGAAGACCTGATGCGCCGCATCGCGTCCGCCGCTCAGTTCGTTGGTAAAGGTAAGTAGACCAGTGGGCACCGCGCGCCGGTACCGGCCATCCATGCCGGCCCGCTGGGTATCCACCGGCACGGCCCGGCTGACGAGGCCCATTGCCGCGGAAGGCTGCCGCCCATTGGCATCCGGCGGAAGGCGTTCACCGCCTAGAAACGATACCCCGCCCTCCCATCCGTATTCCGTGCTGTAGCGATTCGCCAAGCTGATCCGCAAGGCCCCGAGTCCGGCTTGGCCCTGATACTTCAAATCGTATCCGGAGCCAACTAAATAATAAACGTCGTAATTCAGGTGCCGGTTGAGGCTACCCCACAGCCCGGCATACCAGTCACGCTCAAAGCCGAAGTTACTGTCATTCGACAGTTGCAGCACGGTTCCATGGGTATCGGTTTGTAAGTTCAGGCCGAAGGGGACGTAAAAGCGGCCGGCGCGCAAATTAAATCGCCCGAGGTTTGTTCCGCGTTCCGACGCTTTCATCAAGGGATCAAAGACGTTGTACAAATCCAAATAGAGATTGTGATATTCGAAGGCCCAACCCGGTCTTTTTTCCCCTTCTGTGTCATTCAGCACCGGATTGAATCCGTCTCGCCGCACCAGCCGTCCTTGCATATTGAAGCTCGCGATCGTTCGCGTAGCGGTAGAGAATTTCTTGAGCACTTCGAAGCCTACCGACTGGCGGCTGGCCACATTACCCTCCTCGTTGGTGTTGAACTGCACCATCGCTTCCCTGCGGAAGCCGAAATTCTCTTTGAAGAACTTGGCCCTCCACGAAAGTTCGGTCGCATTGCCCGGATCCTGGGGCTTGGGCGGTGCGGTGAGATCCGAAAAAGGGTCTTCTTTTTCATCAGGACCGGCGGGCTTCTTTTGTGCCTCCCGCGCCGCCGGCGCTTCCTGAGCCTGGCTACCGGAAAGACAGAGTAACAGCAGGGGGGCTAAGGTCGAGGCGTAGAGGAATCGTGCTTTCATTTGTTTCCCGAAACCCCTGAAGGAAACGGGCGATCCTCGCCCGAGATCCGAATCTTGCCGCGTCGCGACAAATCGAGCCATGCCGCTTCCATTCTTAACGCTCGATAGCTCGCGTTGATTGAATGAAGACCGTCCATGCTCACGACGAACACCGGTTCTGTTCTCTGACGCTATCATGCTTGGTCAAAGCAAGGGCACTTTTGTCGTTGCTAATTTCCTCCGACAAGCCGGGTGCGATCACGGACTTGCCGGCTCTGAGCTGAATCTCGTATTCAATAATACTGTCTTGGGGAATCCCGATGCGGTACCAGCCAGCGCCTAACGCGCCCAACCCCCAGCGACGACTTCCCATTCCAGCGACCCGACAATCCAGCCAACGAGCGGTCCAGCAGCAAGCAGCGGCTCGAATGCCCGGAATGAAGAAGAACGCCGACCCGAACATCAAGCTCCACAATCCAGCCCAATATTCTCCCGGTTTGACACAACATTCGATGCAGTCGACCGAAGTTTAGTAGCCGACAACATCTCCTTCCGTTTGATAGTCTTTGTCGACGATGGAGAATTCCGTTTTTCGAGTCGTGATTTTTGGAAGTCTCGGAGGGCTTCCTCGGCCTTTTCACGACTCTCATAAATTGCAACGACTGCAGTACTGGCCGATATCTCTGCCCGCTCCAACTCCTCCGCCACCTGTACTGTTTGAGCTTGCATGGTTATTTCCTGGAACGGAGCAATTCGGGGGCCGTTAGGCCAACGATGATTGGCCAAATAGGTGCCGCGCAAAGAGTTCGGTGGCATCACCCTTAAATCCCGGTATGGTTGGCGGATCGTCGTCTCCAAAACTTGCGTTGCCTAGCCGAGGAGTGCGTGACTCCCCCGTATCTCTCGCGGAGGCGCTACGATTTCGCGCTCGCCCAGAACACGTTGGAATGGGACGCGAACAACGTGGGTTACCAGCCGAAGGGTGACTCTCGATGGAGCCCACGAAGGGGTTCGCCAGATGATCCACTTATTCCAGTCAGCGGAATTTGCTACGACTGATACATGCCAAGGTGAGAAAAGAGCAGTTCAAACCCGACGCAAAGAACGAATTTGAACGCTGGGACCGGCTGGCCGCATGACCAGCCGTATCGCCCAGAGTCCAAATAGAATTTATCCAGGCAGCTTCCAGAGCAAGTTCGGTACCCACTTCCATTCTGGGCTTTAGAAACGCTTGGTTCGACGTCGGCGTGCCCCTGCCCTTTGAAGGCGATCGCAAGACCAACCTGAGGCCCTGCACGGTCGTGCCGCTCGGTGAAAACACGCCCACCCAGTTGGGCGTTTCTTGGCCAAGACCCGAACGGCTCATGTAGTTGACGGCGTTGTCCCCGTCGTTCCTCACGCGCAATAAAGCAATTATTCTTACAGCTGACCCAGAGGACATAGATAGGCTGGTTAGCGCTTCCGACCCAGAAGCCGTGGATGTCAGTGTCCCGTCACTCTCTCCAGGAACTCTCGCGCAACGGGCTCGGTTGCGGATTCGGAATGGGGAGAGTTCTTCGATTTCTGGGCGCCGCAAGCGGCCCGTG
>JBKJLJ010000573.1:0-4696 GCA_046597015.1 Bryobacteraceae bacterium | reverse complement strand
TGACGAAGGAGAGTTTGCTGCTGGCGGGGTTGGGGGGACTGGCGGGGGCGGGGATTTCACTGGCGGCGCAGACGTTGCTGGTGACGTTAATTCCGGCGTCACTGCAGGCGGTGGCCGCGCCACGATTTGACGCGCGACAGTTTCTATTTCTTTTGGCGGTAACGGCGGGGACGGGTCTGTTGTTTGGATTGTTACCGGCGTTGCAGGCGGCTCGGCGCGATATACAGGAGGGATTGAAGGCGGGGTCGCGGTCGGGAGTGGGAGAGGGCCGGGCGAACTCGCGGGCGGTGCTGGTGGTGCTGGAGTGCGCGTTGACCATTGTGCTGTTGGCGGGGGCAGGGTTGTTGATTAAAACGCTGGCGCGGTTGACGGCGCTGGACCCGGGATTTGCGACGGAGAATTTGCTGACGATGGTGACTCCGCTGAATCGGCCACCTTATACGACCGAGGCGGCAAAGAGAACGGCATTCTACAACGCGGTGCTGGAGCGGGTGAAGGCGTTGCCGGGGGTGAAGGAGGCGGCGTTCACGTTTGCGACGCCGTTTACGCAGATTGGCAATACGAACGGGTTTCAGATTGAGGGCCTGCCGGAGCCGCCGCTGGGGAGTCCGCAGGACGCGCTTTATCGGAGCGGGACGCCGAGCTACCTGAGAATGCTGGGGCCGCAATTACTGGAAGGGCGGCTATGGGATGAGCAGGACCGGAGCGATACGCAGCCGGTGATTGTGGTGAACGAGACGTTGGCGCGGCACTTTTTCCCGAGCGGCGGCGCGCTAGGGAGACGGGTGAAGATCAGCCGGGATGACGCCTGGCGGAGCGTGATCGGGGTGGTGCGGGATATTCGGGAGCGGGGGTACGAGACGCCGCTGAAGTTTGGCGTTTACGTGCCGGGGGTGCAGGATACGAGGACCAGCTTGAACGAGTTTATGGTGCGAACGGCGGGGGATCCGTTGCTGCTGCAGAACGCGATTCAGCGGGAGATCCAGGCGGTGGACAAGGATCAGCCGGTGGTGCGGGTACGGACGATGGCGGCGATTCTGGACCAGAACGTATCGAATCGGCGGCAGCAGACTGTGCTGTTGGGCTGTTTTGCGGGGTTGGCGCTGTTGCTGGCGGTCGTGGGGCTCTATGGGGTTTTGGCGTACATGGTGTCCCAACGACGGCGGGAGATAGGGCTGCGGATGGCGTTAGGAGCGACGCGCGGGAACATTGTGGGATGGGTGATGGGGGGCGGACTGCGGTTGGTGGGGCTGGGTTTATTGCTGGGTTTGGTGGCGGCGACGGGAATGTCGCGGTTGCTTAGTTCGATGCTGGTGGGCGTGGACGCGTCGGACCCGGCCGTCTACGCCGGGGTAACGCTCGCGCTGCTCGCGGTTTCGGCGGTGGCCTGCTTTGTTCCGGCGAACCGGGCGGCGCAGATTGATCCGATGGATGCGTTGCGAGAAGAGTAGGTATACTGGCGGATTATGCGAATCCTACTGCTCTTTGTTTTTTGCGCTTCGCTCTCGGCCATCGAGATGCGCTTCTACGTGATGGCAATCTTGTATCGCGGGCCGAACGCGACGACGGTGAGCGCGGAGGAGTCGAAGAAACTCCAGGCTGGTCACATGGCCAACATCACGAAGCTGGCAGGAGAGAAGAAGCTGATTCTGGCGGGACCGATGGAGGGGAAGGGCGACCTGCGGGGCATTTTTGTCTTCGATACCGATGACTTGAAAAAGGCTCAGGAATGGTGCGACGAGGACCCGGCCGTCAAGGCGGGAACGCTGCGGGTGGAGTTGCATAAGTGGTATTCGGCGAAGGGCATTGGAGTTCTGGAAGCGCCGAAGCCGTAAGCGATGGTGCCTTATCTGATTGGCATCGCGGGGCCTTCGGGGTCGGGGAAGAGTGAGTTGTCGCGGCGGCTGGCGAGGCGATTGCACGCTCCGGTGATCTCGATGGACTCTTACTATAAAGAGCTGGGCCATTTGTCGCTGGCGGAGCGGGCGGAGATGAACTTCGACGAGCCGGCTTCGATTGACGAAAAGCTGCTGCGGCACCAGTTGGCCGAACTGCGGGACGGGCGGGCGGTGGAGATTCCGCACTACGACTTTGCGGCGCATACGCGGACGTCAGAGACGGAAAGGCTGGAGCCGGGCGAAGTGGTGATCCTCGAAGGGCTGTTTACGCTGTACTGGGAAGAGTTGCGGCGGCTGTTCCAGACCATGGTCTACGTCGACCTGGAAGACGAGACCTGCTTCGCGCGGCGTTTGGCGCGAGACGTCCGGGAGCGGGGACGGACGGCGGAGTCAGTCCAGTGGCAGTACGAGACGACGGTGCGGCCGATGGCGGAGACCTACATATTGCCCACGAAGCGGCACGCCGACGTGGTGATTCGCGGGGACGGGCAGTTGGATGAATCGGTGGGGCTGGTGCTGGCGCACCAGCGCCGTAAGTAGGCCGCTTAGAAAGTCAACTTCAGAGCGCCCTGCCAGGAGCGGGGCTTGTAAAATGATGATGCCGTCACCGGCTGAGAGTGGGAATTCTTCGGTGCGGCGCTGGTCGATGACATGGTCGACCTTCATTTCAAGGTCAAGGGAGACGACTTCGATGGTGAGGACCTGGACGCCTGGTTGGGGAAGTTTGGAGAAGCCTTGGGCTGAGAGCAGAAGCGGTTTCGACATGGTAACCAGAGTGCATCGAACATCCTGTATGAGCAGACGGAGTTAGAGTGTACCGGTCAGGTGGCGGGTTTTTCAAAGAGCGAAATACGGTTCGAAGGCGGCGGAGTTCTACGATAGGAAGCCATTTCAGCAGAGGTCGTTGTAGGCCGGGGTGCTGCTGGGTTCCGCGGGAACGAATTGCGGTTCGAAGCCAATTTCGGGTAGAGGGGCGTTGGCCGTCGCTACTTTGAGTTCTTCTGGCTGAACCGGCGGCGGGGGCGGGAGGGTCCGGCGCTTTTCCTGGGCGTATTGGAGGTTTTTGAGACAGCGCTGGTGACTCTTTTCGATGGCCGCTACGTACCGGTACAGGTTTCGAAAAATCGTTTCGTTAGGAACGCTGGCAAAGGAGATGGCGATGAGGTGATCCGGATCGCAATTGGCGGCATCCTGTTCCCCGTTTTCTTCCTTGAGATAGGTGAAGGTGTCTTCGGCGAGCATGCTGAACGCTTTTGCTTCGACGCGGCGGGCGCGGTTCAGCCGCCACTGGGCTTCGGCTAACTGGTCGGTGAGTATTTTCTCTTCCGGCGTGGCGGGCCGGTACGCGCCGACGATTTCCGTATGCAGCGCTTGGAATTCGGTTGGCGATTCGCCGCGAACGAGCAGCGAGGAGGAACAGAGGCCGTGAGCGAGGCGGTTTTGGCTGGAAGCCGCTTTGCCTTCGGGCGTGCGGGGTCCGGTGGACTTCATAGCATTTTTCCGGTTGGCGATGATTTGGAGGATGGCACGGCTTTCGGCGGTCTCGGCGGCGATTTGGGCCTCGTGTTCGGCGACGGCTTTATTCAGGAAAGCCTCGCGATCAAAAAAGAACTCTTCGGTGGACATGGGTAGATTCTCCAGGGTTTAGAAATGGAAAAGCCCGCTCCGCCGCGGGTACGGTGGAAACGGGCCTTTCTGCAAACAACTCTACGCGATGGATGGTAGCTGTTTTGGAGGCCTTGGCTGTAAGTTATTGAAAGGAAGCGAAAGATATATTTTTTTGGTCCGTGACAGGCATAGACGGCTAGGTACTAATTACGGATTTTTGGGCGAACCGTCAGGGTTCGAAGTCGACCTCAAAGTCGTAGTACCCTTCGTTATCGCCGAGGTTGCTATCGACGATGCCGAAGTAGGTGCGGCCATTTTCGGTTTTGACGCGGAGGGCTCCGGACTCGGCGTCGCTTTTGTTGACGAAGCTGCCGCAACCGCCGGAGGCGGGGTCCCAACAGGCGGCGCTTTGGGATTTTTGATGGAGACGGGGCGGCCAGTGGGGTTTGGGATGGAGGCTCCCCAGGGGAGTTGGGCGGGGAGAATGACATGGAAGCGGCCGGGGGAGAGTCCCTCGACGACGGCGGCGGCGGGGGTGCAGAGGCCTTTTTCCGGGATGCAGGCGAAGCGAGCGAAGGAGATTTCCGAGGTGACGGAGTAGATATTTGAGGTGACGGCGGGGCGGAACCGCCAGTCGAGAATGTCGTGGTTGGCGAAGCCGGCGCCGGTGGCGGAGGTGAAGCCGACGAAGGCCTTGCCTTCGGGGCCGACCATGCGGGCGAGGTCGACGGGTGCGCGCAGCGCGAGTTTGTCGTCGAGATAGACTGAGAGCAGGGGGGCGCGAAGAGAATTCGGGCTTCGTGTTCGCGACTGTCTTTCAGGCGGATCTTGAGGTTCCAGTTGGCGGCGAGGCGGGGCGGGGGCCAGCGGTGGTCGTTGGGGCCGGTCTTGGTGCAGATCAAGACGGCGTTGCCGGATTGGTCTTCGGGGTTTTGATGGGTGTCAAAGAAGACGGCGAGGCTGTTTTCGATGGCTGCAGATCGACGATTCACTCAATTCCGATGGCAGGACATCACAGGCTTTCCAGCAGGGTACGAGAGGCTACAACAACAGGTTCGAGCCACGCGGAGCGTTCAGCACATTCCAATTGAAAGATGAGCCTGGAGGGGAGGCCGGGATAACTGGAACCAAGTAGGGGCTCCTTTTTACAATTTGGTAGTAGCGGTTCGGTTTCGGAATCAAGGGACTCG
>JBKJLJ010000565.1:0-2554 GCA_046597015.1 Bryobacteraceae bacterium | reverse complement strand
TGTCGTTCGCTTCTTCTTTGGTGCCGGAGCCTATCCGAATATCGCAGTCAGCATCTCCCGCTGGTTCCCGCCCGTGGAACGGGCCAAAGCCTCCGGCATTTCTTGGATGGCCGCCCGCCTCGGCGGGGCCACCGCCCCCCTCTTAACCATTTGGATCGCCTCGCAGTTCGGTTGGCGCTTCGCCTTTTACACCTACGGCGTTGTGGGTGCCGTTTGGTGCCTCCTCTGGTGGACCTACTTCCGCGATAATCCCCGGGAAAAAGCCGGCATCTCCGCCGAAGAACTCGCCTTCATCGGCACCCCCAAAATCGCCGAGGCTCACGTCAGCTTGCCCTGGGCCCAAGTCCTCCGCAACCGAAACTTCATCACCTTGCTGCTGATGTACCACACCTATTGCTGGGGGTCCTACTTCTACCTCAGCTGGCTCTCCACTTATCTGCAAAAGGGCCGCGGGTTCTCCGAAAAAGAGATGACCCTATGGGCCACCCTCCCGTTCCTCTTCGGTGCCTGCGGCAATTTCTTCGGCGGCTGGCTCAGTGACCGCCTCGTCAAATCCCACGGCCTCAAAATCGGCCGCTGCGCCATCGGGGCCACCGGCCTCGCCCTCTCCGGCATCTTCATGATCTCGGCCACCCAGGTCGCCGACAGCCAAACTTCCGCCATCTGTCTTGCCCTCGGCTACGGCTGCATGGACTGTATGCTCCCCGTCTCCTGGGCCATCTGCATGGACATCGGCCGCAAGTACTCCGGCGCCGTCAGCGGCAGCATGAACATGGCCGGTCAGCTCGGCAGTTTCTCCAGCTCCGTCCTGTTCGGCTACCTCGTCACCTGGTTCGGTGGCGATTACAACAAGGCCCTCTTCCCCTTGGCCTGTATGTTACTGCTCAGCGCATACATTTACACCCGCATCGATCCCACCCAGCAACTCGTGCCCGAGCGCGTCGCCGCGCCCGAGCCCGAACCGGCATTAGTCTAGGAGTGATGATGGTGCAGCAGGCGCTCTTCGAGCACATCGAGAGTCGCCTGCGAGGCCGGAGGGTTCATGCGAACCAACAACGTCCGCAAACTCGAATCTAAGTCATCCATCTTCTGATCAATTGTAGTCAATCGAACTTTTAACAATCCCTCCACTTCAGCAGTGCCGCTGAAAGTGTTCAGCACCGCCGACCGCGCAAAGTCTGAGATACTGCGGGCTCCGCCTGACAGGCAAGCATCACGCAAGTTCTGGAATTCTTCTTCGCTGACCCGGAAGTTGACCAACCGGTTGCGAGGCTTAGTGACAGCCATAGGTATGCTGACTAGTGCCACACCTGTCACAAACCTCTCACAAAAGTGCGCTCAGAGTATACGAAGTCGTCGGACAGCGTCTTCATCTAGCTCAATTCCTAGCCCCGGCTCCTCCGGAATGGCCAGATAACCGTCCACCGCTCGGAGCTTTTGCCGCGTAATCTGCTCCCGCAAATTCGTCGACTCCTCGGCCACAAACTCGCAGATCAAACCGTTCGGAATTGCGTTCAACCAATGCAGCGCCGCCGACACGTTTAAATAGGTTGAGAACCCATGGTTCGCCACCGGCAAGCCCCGGTCATAGGCCAACGCCGCGATCTTCATCGCCTCCGTAAAACCGCCGCACCGCGTCAAATCCACTTGCACCACATCCACTTGGCCCTCGTCCATTAGCTGCACAAAACTCTGCCGCTCGCTCTCATGCTCGCCCGCCGCAATCCGCAGTGGGGTCGCCGCCGCCAACTTCCGATATCCGGCATAATCATCCGCCCGCAACGGCTCCTCCAGCCAGAAAATATCCTCCGCTGCAAACGCATTCGCCCGCTGCAACGCCGTCTTGGCGTCCCACACCAAGCCCGCGTCAATCATTAAGTCCGGCCCCGGCCCCAACCCTCGCCGCGCGGCCTTCACGAGCGCCTCATCCAACTCCCGCGACTCCCCCATCGGATGCCATCCAAACTTCACCGCCCCAAACCCTTCGTCCACCAACCGCCGCGCAATCTCCTCCGTCCGCCCCGGCGTCGGTCCAAACAAGTTCGACGCATAACACCGCATCTTCTTATGGAACCCGCCCCCGAGCAGCTTCCAAACCGGCAGTCCTAACGCCTTACCCTTGATATCCCACAACGCCAAATCGATCCCGCTAATAGCGTGAATCAGAATCCCCCGCCGCCCGCAGTACGAGTTCGCCTTGTACATCTTGTGCCACAAATACTCAGTTTCAAAAGGATCTTCGCCGATCAGCAACTGCCCCAACCCGCTCGTGATTGAATGCGAATACGGCCCCTCTATCGCACCCTTCACGGCCAACGGTGCCGAATCCACCTCGCCCAACCCGGTAATCCCCGCGTCCGTCTCCACCCGCACAATCACAGCATCCTGTCCGCTGTCGCACTGATCCTTCACTTCCGGCTGCCGCAAGTACAGCGCCTCAGCACATTCCAATTGAAAGATGAGCCTGGAGGGGAGGCCGGGATAACTGGAACCAAGTAGGGGCTCCTTTTTACAATTTGGTAGTAGCGGTTCGGTTTCGGAATCAAGGGACTCG
>JBKJLJ010000563.1:0-4506 GCA_046597015.1 Bryobacteraceae bacterium | reverse complement strand
ATGGCCCAATGGCGGGGGCCAGGCCGGATGGAGACACAACCGGGTTGACCCAGCAGGGCGTCGATGAACCGAAAGGCGTCTGCAGAAGTGGAGGGCGGATCAAAGATCTTGGGGTTGGTCGCGGCCCGCACGAAGCCCTGCAGGACGAGCTCCGAGAGGGCGAACGGTTGGGAGCTGGTGCAGAGCGCGGTGAGCCATTTGGCATATCTCTCATGCTGGATGGACTCGGCCCGGTGGGCATAGCTGACAACGTTAACCTCGGGGCATCTACATGTCTGCTAACGGCCGACCCGGTAGCCATCTTCGTCGTCTACTGCGAGAAGCTCCGACGTGCGGTCCAGATTGCGGTTAGGATCAACTAGCCGGCCCTTCACGGTGTGCAGCTTAAAAAGTCGGACAGGGGTAGCGGATGTTTGAGAGAGGAGAAGACGCAGGGCATCCTCTATGACGTTACTAACGGTAGTCCCCCGCAGTCCGGCATATCGCTTGGTGTTCTCCAGTAGAGGTTTGGAGATCGCTACTGTTGTGCGCACCCTTTTATCTTCTCACTTTGACTAGGGACGCACCAGCTTCCCGGCAGCGCGAAGAGACCTTTGATTACCAGGTGACCTGCGTTCGCTTCTCCACCTTGGCGTCGTCGATGATAATGCCGAAGCCCGGAGTTTCAGGCAGGGTGATCTTGCCGTTCACCGGGGTCGGATTCCACTTCTCAAAGTGATGGTAGGTGCTCATCTTCGGGATGAGATATTCGACCAGCGGGCAGGTCATCGGACTCTGGCTGGAAACCACGTGCATCGCCGCGTGGACACCGTGGCCATGGGGAATCACGTGGGCGTCGTAAGCGCTAGCGATGTGGCAGATCTTGACGAGTTCACTCACGCCGCCACACCATTCCGGGTCCGCCTGCACCACCGTTATCGCTTGGGCATCGAGATAACGCTTGGTCTCCCAACGGCCGTAGAAGTGCTCGCCGGTGGCCACCGGCACGGACGTCGCGCGGCGGAGAGCGGCGAAGCTTTCGAGCTTGTCCGGCGTGAACGCCTCCTCGATCCAACGGGGCCGATACTGCTCGACTTGCTTCACCCATTGGAGCGCGTAGTTGAGGTCCCAGCCGGAGAACGCGTCGAACATGATATCGACGTCGTAGCCCATCGCCTCGCGGAGATTGCGGACGATGGCGACGTTCTTTTCCATCCCAACCGCGCCGTCGCCGGGCCCGTAGGGCATGAACCACTTCTGGTGCATAAAGCCGTTCTGCTTCAATTCCACGCACTTCTTCTTCAGGAACTCCGGCTCGACGCTGAAGCCGAGACAACTTCCATAAACCTGAACGGCCGGGCGCGTGGGACCGCCGAGCAAGCTATAGACTGGCGCTTTGAAATAGCGGCCGCGAAGGTCCCACAAAGCGTTGTCGACCGCGGAGATGGCCATCATGTAATGGCTCGACCGGGAGTGGCGGTTAGAGCGATAGAGCTGATCCCAGAGCGCCTCGCCGGCGAGAGCCTCCTTTCCGAGAAGGAACGGACGGAGTTGGCGATGGACGACGACGGCGGCTTCCTCGTCGATCGGGCCGTAGAGGCCTTCGAGGCCGGCGTCGGTTCGCAGTTTCAAATACAGAGCGGAAGTTTTGGATTCGCCCGCGGGGCGGCCTTGCTCCTTGTACTCCTTGGGGCGGAGCGCGTCGTAGATGTGGAGCGGGTTGGTTTGAAACTGGCGGTTGGCGGGGCCCGCTTCGTAGGTGTAGCGGCCTTCGAAGCGCCAGAATTCCAGCGCGGTGATTTTGCCCGCGGCGGCGGCGTTGGCCACCGGGTAGGCCGCTAGAGCGGCGAGAAATGCGCGACGTTTCATTGGTCCTCTCCTTGATCGATCCATGACATGCAGACCCAGATGTCCCGGTCAACTCTCTCGCGGAGAGTCAATTGTTGTGTACTGAGCGCCTTTATCACGCGTTCGGCGTGCCGGGGCGGGATGCCGCCGACGATCAAACGGCCGCCAGGTTTGAGGACCCGCTTCATCTCCTCGGCGTTGTGGGAGACGGTCTCGGCGTTAATGTTGGCGAAGATGACGTCGGCCCAATGGGATTCGATGGACCGGAGAGAGCCGGTGAAGAGGCCGATCTCCGTAGGCATGTCGGCGCGGGCGGCGACGACGGCGTCGTGGTCGATGTCACAGCCGTGCACCGCGGCGGCACCGAGGCGGAGAGCGGCGAGAGCGAGGATGCCGGAGCCGGTGCCGAAGTCGAAAACGCGGTCGCCGGGTTGGACGGTCCGCTCCAGAACTTCGAGGGCGAGCTGAGTCGTTGTATCGGCACCGGTGCCGAACGCTACGCCAGGGTTGATCACGACCCGTTCGCGGCCCGGTGGGGTGGGTTCCTGGCACCAGGGGGGCGCGATGAACAGCCGTTCGCCGACAGGCCGCCCGGGCCAGGCGGCCTCGGATTCAGCCTGCCAGTCGGTATCGGGCTCTTCGGCCCATTGGGGGTCGAAGGCGGCGAATTCCGTCGAATCGAAGGGCTCGTCAAAAAACGCCCGGAGAGAAACTCGGCTGGCCGTGAGATCGTTCTCCGTGACGCCGGCCGTATCAAGTTCCCAAAGGCGGCCGAGCAGTTCGTCCTTCTCGTCCTGGGTGCAATCGAGAGTGAGCGAGTGCATCAGCCTTGGACCCGTTTTTCGCGGCCGGACCAGAAGGCGTCCTTGAGATCGAGTTTGCGGATTTTGCCGGTGCCGGTCTTGGGCAGAGCTTCGGCACGGAACTCAATGATGCGGGGGTGCTTGAAGCGGCCGAGGCGAGTGCCAAGAAATGTAAGCAGTTCCTCCGCGGAGAGTTCCGCGCCGGGCTTACGGACGATCACAGCGGCGGGGACCTCGCCCCATTTTTCATCGGGGGCGGAGACGACCGCGCATTCGAGTACGGCGGGATGAGCGGCGATGGCGCGTTCGACTTCGATCGACGAGATGTTCTCGCCGCCGCTGATGATGATTTCCTTCTTACGGTCGACGATGAGGACGTAGCCTTCGTCGTCCCAGACGGCCATGTCGCCAGTGTGGAACCAGGCACCGCTCATGACGGCGGCGGTGGCGGCGGGTTCTTTGAAGTAGCCGGCCATCACATGGTCCGAGCGGGTGATGATTTCCCCGATGGAGGTTTCGTCTTTGGGTACGTCGAGGCCTTGCGGGTCAACGACGCGGAGTTCGACGCCGGGGAGGGCCCAGCCGGTCATGGCTTGGCGGCGATGGCGGTCGGCGGTATCGGTGTAGGAGATGCCGGGCTTGGCGGTGGCTTTGCTTAGGACAGGGGCCGTTTCGGTGAGTCCATAGCCGGCGGCGGCTTCGCAATGGAAGGCGGCCTCAAGGCGGGCGATGAGTTCGGGGGAGGACGCCGCTCCGCCGAGCATGATGTGGCGAAGGCTGCTGGTATCGAACTGGCCGAGTTGGGGGCAGTTGAGCAGGGCGTTGGCCATGGTGGGGACCAGGCACATGTCGGTGGCCTTGTGCTCGGCGATGAGAGCGAGGACGCCGGCGGGGTCGAAGCGGCGAACCATCACCTGCTTCGTGCCCATCATGGCGCAGGCTTGGGGCATGCCCCAGCCGTTGGCGTGGAAGAGGGGAATGGTGTGGAGGTCGACTTTGGTGGTCGCGTCGTCGAAGGTAGTGGCGAGGGAAAGCGCGTGCAGGTAGAGGGTCCTATGGGTGAGGCTGACGCCTTTGGGGGTGCCGGTGCTGCCGCTCGTATAGAAGAGTTCGGCGATCTGATTTTCGTCGATTTTGGTCCAGTCGCAGGGGGCGGGCGGGGCGTTCATTTCGAACTTGTCGAGGGGGATCCAGTGTTCGACGGCGGAGCATTCGAGGCCGGCGACGAGGGAGGCGAAGTCTGGTTCGTAGAAGACGATGCGAGCGCCGGAGTGGTTCAGAATGCCGGTGAGTTCGCCGGAGGTGAGGCGGACGTTGAGGGGCATCACGATGCCGCCGGCCATGACGACGCCGTAGTAGCCCTCGAGGAGCAGATGAGTGTTGAAGCTCAGGTAAGCGACGCGGTCGCCGGGTTCGAGGCCGAGCGACAGCAGCGTGCCGGCGAGGCGCTCGCAGCGTTCGGCGAAGTGGCCGTAGGTGAACTGTTTTTCGCCGCAGACAATGCCGATGCGGCGGTTGAATATATCGGCCGCGCGGTAGAGATAACGGATGGGTGTAAGAGGCAGGTTCATTTGGCGAATCGTTTGAAAAAGCTATCAGATTTCCAGGCCGGCCGCTGTGGTTGGTTAGCGACGCGGGTGACGAGGGCGGTGAGATATTCGGTGAAGCGGCCGGCGGCGGGGATGTCGATGGGTTGTTGAAGGTCGTCGGAAACGGCGTGGTAGCGGGTTTTGAGCCACTCGCTTTGCAGCTTCTCTTCCGGGGAGCCATTTTCGTAGCCGAACTTGAAGGCGAGGGAAGGGATGCCGGCGCGGATGAAGCTGTACTGGTCGCTGCGGATGAAGCGGCGTTGTTCGGGAGTGGGGTCCGGAAGGAT
>JBKJLJ010000559.1:0-6393 GCA_046597015.1 Bryobacteraceae bacterium | reverse complement strand
GGTCGACGTGAGCGATCTCGCGTCCGCGGAACTGCACCACAGCCTTTACACGATTGCCTTCGCCAAGGAACCGGATCGCGTGGTTCTTCTTGAAGTCGTAGTCGTGATCGTCCGTGTTCGGCCGGAACTTGAGCTCTTTGACGTGAATCACGTGCTGCTTTCGTTTAGCATCGTGGCTCTTCTTTTTCTGCTCATATTGCCATTGGCCATAGTCCATCGCCTTGGCGACCGGCGGTTCCGCCGTCGGGGCGATGACGATGAGGTCGAGGCCGAGGTCCTTCGCCTTGCGCACGGCGGCGGGCGTCGGCATAACCTCCACGGTGCCATCTGGAAATACGGCGCGCACTTCACGAGCTCGGATCGCTTCGTTTACGTTCTCTCGAATCTTGGGGCGCGGCAGGCGAAAAGGTCGGTTTGGATACATTCAGCTCGTAGTCACTAGTGTAATCGGAACGGGCTGTCAAGTCCATCCCCGTATTTTTTAATTACCCCTAAACTTCCCCAGGGCAATTTACGCGTACCATAAGGACAATCACATGAGCCTAGCGCCGGGACAACAAATTGGAGACTATCGCATTCTCGCCGAGTTGGGTGCCGGCGGAATGGGCAAGGTATATAAGGTCCAGAATGTCATTTCTGACCGCCTGGAAGCGATGAAGGTCCTGCTGCCCGACCTGACTCAAGACTCGGAACTGGCGGACCGTTTCCTGCGCGAAATCAAGGTCCAAGCCAGCCTCGAACACCCCAACATCGCTCGGCTCCATACTGCGATGCGCGCCGATAACCAACTCCTCATGCTGATGGAGTTCGTCGAAGGGCGGACGCTCGAAAGCTGCTTCACGGCCGAGCGGCCCATGCCAATCGATCACGCCGCCTGGTACTGCATGCTCGTTCTGAGTGCCCTCGATTACGCCCACGCGCGCGGAATCGTCCATCGCGATATCAAGCCTTCGAACATGATGCTGACGGCGCAGGGTCAGATCAAGCTCCTCGATTTCGGCATCGCCCGGGTCACGAACGACGCCAATCTGACCAAGACCCGCCAAACCGTCGGCTCGCTCTACTACATGTCGCCGGAGCAGATCAACGGCCAGCCGGTGGATGCCCGCTCGGACCTGTACTCGCTCGGCGTCTCTCTTTATCAGATGGTCACCGGCCGCAAGCCGTTCGATGGCACGAGCGATTTCTCCATCATGGCCGCGCACATGCACCATCAGGCCATCCCGCCGATCCAACTCGACCCGAACATGCCCCAGGTGCTCAACGACGTCATTCTCAAGGCCCTCGCCAAGGATGTGAGCGCCCGATACCAAAATGCTGGCGAGTTCCACGCTGCCCTGCAGGAAGCGCTTCGCACCATACAAGGCCATCCCGTTACCGCGCCGCCAGTGCAAGCCGTTACGCAGACGATGCCGCAGGCGAGTCCGCCGCCAGCAAGCAGCGGCTTGGGCCTGAAGCTCGGCTTGGTAGCCCTTGGGGTGATCCTCCTGTTCGGCGGCGGCGGTGCTTACTTGTGGAGCTCTCGAAAGACGGCCACCGCGGCTCCGGAACCAACGAGTACGACAACCGGGTTCGCCACTCCTTCCCCGGTTCCGCGCGTGACCCCGCCGGTCGAAATGCAGCGTGACCCCGTGGTCACTGCACCGCCTCCAGCCGCGGTGGCGGTGAAACAAACGCCGGCGGTGCCCGCGGCGGTCGTGACCAAGACCTCCGAGCCCGTCGCCTCCGCGCCGGCACCCGTCGCCGTAGCCCCCACACCGGCGCCCGTCGTCAACACGCCGCCCCGCCCCGACCCCGCCATCGTCTCCGAACTCCGAACCCGGCGCGTCCGCATCGAGTCCCGCCTGGAGGCCTGCAAATCAGCCCTTGCCAGCCTTCGGCAGACCCTCGCCGCTCAGGGCCTGAAACCCCGCGGCGACACGGGAGTCCTACTGCAGAACGCTACCGGCGAACTCAGCGAGGGAGACATCGCCGCCAAGTCCGGCGATTTCGACGGCGCCCGCCAGCACTATGAGGTTGCCGAGCAAACGCTTCGCCGCCTCGAAAAGCTCTTCAATCTCTAAGCGCAATAGCGGGGTCGATCCGCGTTGCCCGCCACGCCGGGATGAAGGTCGCCACCCCGGCCACCACGGCCAACAGGACGGCCACCGCGAAATACACCACGGGACTCCACGCGCTGATTCCGTAGAGAACACTCGCCAAGGCACCTCCCAAGGCTGCCGCGAGAATAATCCCGGTGCCAATCCCCAAGCCAACCAGCTTTAGACTTTGCCGCATAACCAAGGTTAGAATCTGCCCTTGACTGGCACCCAAGGCCAAGCGGATTCCGATCTCAGCCGTCCGCCGCGACACCGAATACGCCATCACTCCGTAGATCCCAATGCTGGCCAGGAGCAGCGCCGCTCCGGCGAAAAACGACGTTACCAGACTGCGGATCCGTGACGCCGCAATCGACTCCAGCACGACGTCCTGCATCGATCGAATCCGATTCAACGGAATGTTCGCGTCCATTTGCCGCATCTCCTGTTTCAAGGCGCCAGCCAACTGGCCTGCGGGCAGGGTGGATCGCGCGACCACGTTCAAGGTCGGATAGGGCATCTGGGCAAAAGGCAGATAGACCTCCGCGCGTGGGTCTTCGGCAAGCCCACGGCGACGGATCCCGGCGACGACGCCCACAATCTCCCCGGTCCAGTCGCTACCGTAGGAAAGCATAATCTGGCGCCCCAATGGGTTCACTCCCGGGAAATACTGCCGAGCCATCGGCTCGGAGATGATTACTGCGTGCGGCGCATCCTTCGTATCGCGCGCCTCAAATAAGCGGCCTTTCAACAAGGGAATCCGAAACGTCTCAAAATACCCAGGGCTCACCGAAACGTTGCCGATGGACGGCTTGAACGCCTGGGGGGCCTCGCCGGGCAGGCTCAGGTCCATGAACGAGTACAGTCCCCCTAACGGCGGCGAGATGGTGGCCGCCGCCGACTCCACCCCTGGCACCGCCCGGACCCGCTGCAAGTAGCTATCGACGAACTGGGCCATCACGTCCAGCCCCGCGAACTTGCGAGACGGCAACGACAGGTCCAGAATCGTTACGTCGCTGACGGCGAAGCCGGCGTCGACCGCCAGGAGCCGCCGCATACTCTCAATCAAGAGCCCCGCCCCGATCAGCAGGAACGTCGCCAGCGCCACTTCGGCAATTACCAGGACGCCGCGTAACTTGTTCTGGGCCAGCCCCCCGGTCGATCCGCGCGCACCGGCCTCTTTCAGGTCGGTCGCCTGCAGCGCCGGAGCGATGCCAAACAGCAGCGCTGTCCCGACGACCACGCCCACGGTGAACAGCACCGACGTCCCATCTACACTCAACTCGCTCAACCTGGGCATGGTCGGCAAATTGGCGGCGCGCAGCACCCGCACCACCCACCAAGTCACGGCTAATCCCAGCACGCCGCCCATCGCCGCCAGCGCTAAACTCTCGGTCAGCAGTTGCCGGATCAATCGCCCCCGCGGCGCTCCCACGGCCGCCCGAATCCCGAATTCGCGTCGTCGCGCCGTCGCGCGCGCCAGCAGCAGATTTGCGATGTTTCCGCAGACGATCAGCAGAAGGGCCCCGACGGCCACCACGAGCACGTAAAGCGTCGGGCGCACGTCGCCGGTGATGTGGTCGGCGAGCGTCTTTACCTGGGCCCGATAGTCTTTGTTCGTTTTCGGGTAGGTCTGTTCTAACCGCGCCCCCAGCGCGCGCAGTTCGTCGCGGGCGGCCTCCACACTCGCGCCGGGTTGCAGCCGACCCACCGCCATATAAGTATGGGCATCCCGCATTAGAGTCGTCGGGGCTCCGGTGGCAATTGGGATCCAAGCCGTGATGCGCTCCGGATACTGGAAGTCCGGCGGCATGATCCCGATCACCTCGTAGGTGAGCGAGTTCAGCGACAGCTTCCGGCCAATCACATTGACATCCCCGGCGAAGCGGGTCATCCACCAGCTATGCGACAGGACGACGGACCCGTTCTGCCCTCGTCGATCCTCCCCTTCGCGGAAGGTGCGTCCGTGGAGCGGCTTCACGCCCAGAACCGCAAAAAAGTTCGCGCTGACGGTCGCCGCCTCCACCTGCTCTGGCTCGCCGTCGCCGGCGAACACCAGGCGGTTGGAATAGAAAGAATAGGCAGCCATTGCGGACATCGTGCCGGCCATCTGCCGATAGTCGAGCAGGTCCGGCAAGGATACGCCCTGTGCCTCGTTGCTATCGCGCGGCGGAGCCCCTGAAATGTGCACGAGCCTGTCGGGTTCGGCATAGGGCAGTGGCCGCAGCAGTAAGCTGTTTACGATCGAAAATATGGTGACATTGGCCCCAATCCCCAGCCCGAGCGTTAGTAAAGCTACTATCGCGAACCCCGGTTGTCTAAACAGCAACCGAAAGGCAAACCGGAGATCGTCCTTTATTTCCTGCAAAACTTACACGGTAATCCCGGCCAACGCGCCCCGCATGTATGCGAGGGAGGCTAGCATGCCCGGCAAGGGATTGTCAGCCAGCACTTCATATTCCAAGTTTACGTCCCCCTGGTAGTTTATCTGGCGCAGCGCCCGAAAGATGGCCGGGACGGGCATTGCGCCATCGCCGACCTGACAGGAGGTGCTGCGGTCTTTCAAGTCCCGCAGGTCTTTGATGTGGAAGTCGAGCAACCGCGGCCCCGCCTGTCTGATCGCCGCGATCAGGTCGACGCCGGCGCGCATCGTGTGCCCGGAACCCAGGCACAAGCCCATCCGCGCGTCCATCCCCTTCACCGCCTGCAAAACGCTGCCGGGCGTTGGAAATACTTTGTCTTCGGGCCCGTGGCAGTGGAGGAAGGCCTTGATGTTGTACTGCTTGACGAACCGTTCGATGCGCGGGAGAATCGACGGCTTCGGAGCCATCACGATCCCCGCGGCGCCCAGCGCCTGGGCGTACTGGAAGTTTCGTTCGACGTCTTCGTCGGTATCGATCGCGAAGTCGATCTTGCCGACGGAGACGATCCGCAGACCTGCCGCCTCAAACTCTTTGCGCGCCTTGGTCCATTCCGAAGGGTCGTCCTTGATTTTCGCGTGGGCTTCTTTCACGCTTACCGCTTTGACTTTACAAAGCTGGAGCATCTCGATGGCTCGGGCACGCGGAAAACTCTTCAAGGAAAACGTCGCCACCCCGAGCCGAAATCCGGGCGTCTCAGCAAAGGCGGGAAGGGCCAACGCACCCAGCAACGTCCGGCGCGAAATGGAGTTCGAAGCAGCCATCTAGTGGCTCAGGATAGCGCATTCCGGCAGTGCCCCGTCGCTGCAAATTCAGTGATGTTCGCGACGGTCGTAGCCGCGATCCCCGCCAGGGCGTCCGCCGTGAAAAAAGCCTGGTGCCCCGTCACGAGGACATTCGGGAAGGTCAACAGGCGAGCGAAGACGTCGTCCTGAATCACCGTCTCGGAGAGGTCTTCAAAAAACAGGTCGGCCTCCTCCTCGTAGACGTCGATTCCCAAGGAGCCAAGCTGGCCGGATTTCAGGCCTTCAATCGCCGCCAGGGTATCGACGAGAGCCCCTCGACTCGTGTTGATCAGCATCGCCCCGCGCTTCATTTGTCCAATCGATTCGGCGTTGATCATGTGCCGTGTCTCGGGCGTGAGGGGGCAATGCAGGGAGACGATGTCGCTCGCGCCGAGCAGTTCGGGCAGCGCGAGCGAGATGACCCCGGGGGCCGAACTGATCGGATCGTGGCCCACGACGCGACAACCCATCCCTTGCAGAATCCGGGACGTGCAGACGCCAATTCTGCCCAAGCCGATCAAGCCCACCGTCCGGCCATGCATATCGAAGCCGAGCAGGCCGTCGAGCGCGAAATTTCCTTCGCGGACGCGGTTGTAAGCCCGATGCACGTGACGGTTCAACGAGAGCATCAGCGCCAGGGTGTACTCGGCCACGGCGTAGGGCGAATAGGCGGGCACCCGGGCGACCACCATGCCGGCGGCCTTGGCGGCGGCGACGTCGATGTGATTGAAGCCGGCCGACCGGGCCGCGATCATCTTTACTCCAACGGCCTCGAGCGCGGCAACCGCTGCGGCGTCCGCCTGGTCATTGACAAACACACAAACGACGGAGCAGCCCTGGGCCAAATGCGCCGTCGCTTCGCGCAACGGAAGATCGATCCACACAAATTGGTGATCGCCGTCCGGATTCGCTGCTTCAAAGGCTTGCTTCTCGTACCGCTTGGTATTGAAAAAGGCAATTTTCATGGTTCGGCTTCTATTCTCGCAGGCTGGATGTTGCTGTTTGGGGACAATCCGCGCTATCCTACTATCTTCGGGGCGTGGCTCAGCCTGGTAGAGCGCCTGGTTCGGGTCCAGGAGGCGAGAGGATTCGAACCTCCGGCCTCCTGGA
>JBKJLJ010000152.1:0-7488 GCA_046597015.1 Bryobacteraceae bacterium | reverse complement strand
GGACCCGGCGTCGGAACTGGCGGAGCCGGACGCACGTTCAACCCGACGGTCGAACTAATGCTTCCTACCGTGTTCGTCGCCGTGATCGTGTACAGCGTATTCGCCGTCGGGCTAATCGGTGCCTGACCCGTGAGCCCGACAGTGCCTAGCGAGGAGATGTTCACCGTGTCAGCGTTCTCCACGAGCCAGCTGACCGTCGAAGTCTGTCCCGCTGTGATGTCCATCGGGGAGGCCGTGAAACGGATGATCCGCGGCAATCCTCCACCGACTGGAGGCGGGGGTTGGGTGTTCACCTGGACCGTCGCCGTCGCCGTCGCAGTCGAACCGCCACGACCCGTCGCCGTAATCGTATAAGTCGTCGTCGACGTCGGCGAAACCTGTGCCGTGCCGTTTACCGCCGAGTTTCCCAGCGTGCTAATCGTCACGGTCTCAGCGTTCTCGGTCTGCCACGCCAACGTCGAGGACTCGCCCCGCATAATCGTCGCCGGCGAAGCGTTAAACGTGATGATCCGAACCGGGGGTTGCGTCACCGTAACCGTTACCGTTTCCGTCACTTCGCTCGTCGCATTCTTCGCCGTCAAACGGTAGCTTGTCGTTTGCGTGGGGGTTACCTGCGATGTTCCCTGTTTCGAGTCCACCCGGCCAATCCCAGCAATCTCTACGCTATCGGCGTTTTCAACCAGCCACAAAAGGTTCGACGATTGACCCGCCACGATATTCGACGGATTCGCCTGGTAGCGCAAAATGCGTACCTGCAGCGGTGCCCGGGTTGTCACGGTCACCCGCGCCGTACCCATGGCCGCTCCCGGATCCTTCACCGTCAGCCGGAACGCATACGTCTGGTTCTCCGCAGCCGCGAACGATGGCCGCGCCGTCGTACCACCGGTCAGCGCGACCGACGGACCAGCAATCTGCCGCCATTCATAGGTGATTGGGTCGCCATCGGGATCATACGAACCCGAACCGTCCAATTGAATCGTCCCGGCAGTCACGCCGATCTGATCTGGACCAGCATCCGCCACGGGGGCATCATTACCCGTCCGTACCCGCCGCGAAAGCATCTCGTACCGAACCCGCGGGATGTCCACCGGAACCGGACCAGTCGCCGTACCGTAATCTTTCGGACGCAGCCAGCTTCCAAACAACACCCCGAAGCGAACCGCTCCGGAATTATCTTTGGTCACCATCGTCTCGTTCAATCCGCCTTCAATCGAAAGCGCAATGTGCGAATTTAACGGCTGTACAAATCGAGCCGTCATTCCGGGCTTCGAACCGTTGTAGGTGCGCAGGTAGCCCAGGTTGCCTTCAATGTAACTGTCCTTCCAAAGCGCAACTGCGCCAGAAGCGCCCACTTGATCAACCAACCGCAGGTAGTTTTCTACGTACACATTCCGGCTGAGCAAGCTGCGATTGACCACCGCATTGTTCAGGAAACCCTTGGTCCCGTACGCGCCCACCCGGCCGCGGCTAAACACGTAGTCCAACGTCGCCGCTGCTTGGCCCAGCGTCCCGCCGTTCTGGAACTCACGAATGTTCACCTGCTTGAAGCTGGAGAACAAACCCATCTGAACCTTTTTATAACGATTCACCAAACCAATGTCGAACTGCCCTTCCTGGCGATCCCGGAAGTACATGTATTCGCCTTCAGCCTGCAACGCCACGCTGTCGTTAAAGGGATTAAAGAACCGACCCTTACCGGCAAACGTCAAGCGTCCTTGGCTATCGGCTCCGGCGTTCAACCCAAGCAGCGAAAGCTTCTTGTTCGCCATTTTGGCCATCGCCTCGTCAGTCGCTTTCGTTGAAGCGGCCATGATATCTTCCCGCTTCGGGGCTGCTGCCGCCGCCGCTGCGGCCGCAGACGCAGCCTCCGAGTTCGCCGTCTTCATCCCATCCACTTCTTTCTTCAAACCGTCGTGGTCGGCCTTCATCCCGCGCAACAACGCCAGAATGTCGTCCAACTTGTCGAGCCGCTTTAAAATCTCATCGCAACACTTCGGGTCGGCCATCGCCGCGGGCCCGCCGGTGGCCGCATTCAGGTTCCGAATGGCGTCGCCGACTCCAGCTGCCGAAACGTTCCGCCCCTGCGGGTCGGTCACTGTCAAATTCACTCGCCGATTCATGAACCGGCCTTCCTTAGTGGCGTTCCCCACTTTGGGCGAAGCGTTCCCTGCCGTCGCGACAGAGATCTGCGCCGGACGAGCGCCATACTTCTCTAGGAACTGCTTCACGGTGTTCGCCCGCGCCATACCAAGCTTCTCGGCAATCCGCTGCGGCGTATTCGGGTCCCCGTGCCCCTCAATCTTTACCCGGTAGCCATCATTCTTGGCCATCAATTCGGCCAAGCGAAGCAGACTCGGGAATCCATCGGCCAGAACCGCCGAACCCGTCTCAAAATTGATCTCTTCCCAGTCGTCCTTCGTCGCATTGGTGTTCAAACCTTGCGCAAAGACCGACGTCGCAAAAAGTGCGAGCAGCGCAAACGCCGTCAAAATTCTTCGGTACATAGGGGCAGATCCTCCTCCCATTTCTGTCGTTTTGTTGTTAATCACTGTAACCTTATTAGCCAAGTTCTTCTCAGTTTATATTGGAACTCGTTTGAAGTCAACGAGTTATCAATACTCTGCAATGGTTGATGCACTAGCTGCCCAAACTGTTACTTCCCTCTCATCACAGCAAAGTCCCACACTTGCGTGTTCTCCTTTCCCTCGGTGTACTGAATCCAAGCGTACTCACCCGGTGCTAGCGACTCCATCGGCCAGACCTTATACAAATCGTCCCCCACCTGTTTCCGAAAGATCTCGACCTCCTGCCGTTCCCGGACTACTTCCTTAACTATCGGCAGAATCTCCCACTTCTCCACGATCCGGCTTGGAATTTTCGCGTTGCCCCCCGGCCAAAGCCTCACCAGAGCAAACCGCTCGACCTCCGAAAGCCTTAAATAGAACTCCGGTCGCTCCACTTCCAAGACCACTCCGCTCGCCGTCCCGTCAATTTCCAGCGTGCTCCGGCCCGACACGATCGGAATCGGCGCGAGCTTTGCCAAAATCGACCGCCGTTTGTTGCTGACCACCTTCAACTCTGCCTGCTTCAACGTCCGAAACTTCGCTTGCTCGAGCACGAAGTAGAGCCCGGGCTCGGTCGGCACCGCCCGAACCTCCAGCCGCACATCCCGCTCCGCTTGTGCTTCCTCCGCCTCGGCCTTCTTCTCGGCCCGCAGCGTTTCTTCCTGGGCTGCCAGGTCCCCCTTCGTCTTCTTCAAATCCACGAGCGACAGCGGAATCTCCTCCCAATCGCTTCGCTCGACCGAAAAATAGCGCACCCGGTCCGCCAGCACCTGATACTCGCGCACCGTGTGCCAAGTCCCATCGGTCAGGTACAACTTCACATTCTCGGCCCAAGCCACCGCGCCTACAAAGAGAATAAGGAGCCACCGCATACGCCCTTATTCTAAACTGGAGTTCTAATGCAATTTCGTAAACTCGGTCGGACCGGCATCGAAGTCAGTGAAATCGGATATGGCGCCTGGGGTATCGGAGGCCGCCAATGGCTCGGCGGTGACGATCCCCAATCCCTCGCCGCCCTCCGCCGCGCTCTCGAACTCGGCTTGAACTTCATCGATACCGCTCTCGCCTACAACGAAGGGCACTCGGAAAAACTGGTCGGCCAAGCCGTGCGTGACTTTTCCGGCCAAAGGGTCTGGATCGGCACCAAAATACCGCCCAAAAATCGCATCTGGCCCGCTCAACCCGGTGTCTCCATCGCCGACGTCTTCCCCTTCGACTACATCCTCGCCTCCACCGACGAAAGCCTTCGCAATCTCGGCGTCGAGCAGATCGACCTCCAACAGCTCCACGTCTGGACCCCCGAATGGCTGGCCGCCGATGACTGGCGTCGCGGCATCGAAACGCTGAAGACCTCGGGTAAAGTTAAGCACTTCGGCATCTCCATCAACGACCATCAGCCCGATTCCGCCCTCTCCCTCATCGAAACCGGCCTCATCGATACCGTCCAGGTGATCCTCAATATCTTCGATCCTACCCCGCTGCAGAACTTGCTCCCGGCCTGCGTCGCCTACAACGTCGGCGTACTCGCTCGCTGTCCCCTCGACGAAGGGGCGCTCACCGGCTCGATCACCGCCGAGTCCGTCTTCGCCCCCGGCGAGTTCCGTGACGCCTACTTCAAAGGCGATCGCAAGCTACAGGTCGTCGAACACGTCGCCGCCCTCCGCCAGGATCTGACCGATGTCCCCGGTTCTCTCGCCGGCATCGCCCTCCAATGGGTGCTCTCCCATCCCGCCGTCTCCACCGTCATCCCCGGCATGCGCCAGGTTAAAAACGTTGAAGCCAACCTCGCCGTCAGCGATCTCGGCCCTCTACCCGCCGAGATCCTCGCCCGCCTCGCCCGCCACGCTTGGCCCAAAAATTTCTATGGCTCCTAGCTAAGGTAGGACGCGGATGGTCAGCTTCGATCCATCCGCCCCGCCCACGTAGACCCGCTGCGTCGCCTTTACAAAATCGCTGGAAAGCGCCTTCGGAATCTCAAGAAACTTCTGCGGGTTACGATCCGTTAACGGGAACCAGGAACTCTGTACCTGCACCATAATCCGGTGCCCGGTCCGAAACGTATGGGCGACGTCCGGCAGATCAAACTGGATCCGATCCGGCTGCCCCGGCACAAACGGTTCCGGCTTCTCCATGCTCTTCCGATACTTCCCGCGGAACGGCTCCCCTCGGATCAGTTGCTGGTATCCCCCCATCCGAATCGTGTTCGCCGGGTCCTGCCGAGGCGGGGCCCCGGGCACCGCCGGCGCCGCATTGAAATCCGGATAATCTCCCGGAAAAACGTCGATCAACTTCACGACGAAGTCCGAATCCGTCCCGGTCGTTGACACTTTCAGATCCACCCCGATCGGACCCATCAACGTCACGTCCTGCGTCAACGGTTCCGTCTTGAATACCAGCACATCGGGCCGGGTCGCCGCAAACCGTTGATCTTCGGTCATGTAGTCCGGTCGAACCGCCAGCGAGACATGCGCTAAATAAGGAACCGGTCGATTCGGGTCCGAAACGTACTCCTCGTACGAACCCACCGCGTCCGGTGCCGAAGCCAGTTGGCCCTTCGATGCCAGATACAGCGTCTTCCCCACCGCCTGCTTCGGCGGCCAAGCGTCGAACCTGCGCCACTGGTTCATTCCCGTCTCAAAAATCCACGCTTTCGATAAATTCCCATCGCCCTTGGCCTTCAAGTAATGCAGAAAGAAAGGGAATTCAATTCGTTCCCGATAAAAGAGTCCTGTCTTCGATCCGAAGTTGATATTCCCTACCCGATCCCCGTCGCCTCGGGCAAACCCCCCATGCGTCCACGGCCCCATCACCAACATGTTCTTCCCTACCGGAGTATGGGCGTCTACCTCTTGAAAGGTTCGCAACGGCCCCATCGGATCTTCCGCGTCGTACCACCCACCGACGGTCAACACCGCGGGCCGAATCGACCGGAAGTGTCGCCAGATTGACCGCGACTTCCAAAACTCGCTATACGCCGCGTTTTCCATATGTTGCGTCCAAAACGGTTGCTGCCGCTTGAAGTACTTCTCCTCGGCATTGGCCAGGCTACCCAGGTTTAAGTAGAACTCGTACCCATCCGGGGTCCCGAAATTCACCCCCGGTGCCGGAGTCGCCGCCGGCGGGGCCGGTTCCGGTCCGCGCGGCTGGAATCCTTGATAGAACCGGAAACGGTGTGCCAGCATAAACGCCCCGTTGTGGTAAGAATCGTCTCCCAGATAGTAGTCCGTCACCGGAGCTTGCGGCGATACCGCCACCAGCGCTGGATGGGCGTCGATCATTGCCGCCGATGCGAAAAAGCCTGGTTGCGAAATCCCCCAAATCCCTACTTTTCCAGTATTTCCGGGCACATTCTGCAACAACCACGCGATCGTATCAAAAGCGTCCGAAGATTCATCCGTATCCTTCGGGCCCGATTTCACCGGCTTGTGCGGCCTAGTCAAAGTAAAGTCTCCCTCTGACTGGTACCGGCCCCGCACATCCTGATACACAAAGATAAACTTCTCCTTGAGAAAAAGCTCCGAAGGCCCTAAATTATCGCGGACAAGGTCGGCACCGTATGGTCGCACCGAATACGGTGTTCGTTGCAGCAGGATCGGGTACGTCTTCCCCTCCGTAATCACGTCCTTCGGTATATACACCGACGTGAACAGCCTCACCCCGTCTCGCATCGGAACGCGATGTTCATACTTCGAATAATTCTCGCGGACCAAAGCAAGCTGGGCACAAGCGTTGCCAGCAAGCAGCAGGAAGACCAGGAAGCGCATATGTGATTGTACGCCCACCTTGCCCTAGCCGTAACGGCTAAAACCGCGCGGCGGGGGATCGAAGTCGATCACCCGCCCACAGACTCTACCCGCTTACTTCGCAAAGCAATAAAAACGGCCCGAACCACCCGTGCCCACTAGCTTCGCCTGGCTGCAACCCGCTGAAGCATGCGCCGCGTTCCACGACGGGCCAATTTCACCGCCGCCGTTCCGGTCATGATGACCCACCTGCGCCTTGCCTTCCGCCGCGTTGCTCGTCCAGTTATTGCAGGTCCGTGGGTCGCTCGCTGGATATGCCGTGCCGTCCACTTTGGTACCCGTCAAAATGTCGTGCTGGTTCGGCGTATCTCCCCGGCCCTTCACTCCTTCTCCTTTCTCGGTCAACGAAGTGGTCTTCTTCAAGTTATTGCCATCGCTGTGCAGATCAGCCACGTCCTTGGCCATCAGTTCCCCCTTCACGTTGTACCAGGGGCCCTTGCCGATCCGATCCTTGGCGTTGACGGCCTTCTTGCCGTTGATCGCCGATTGGCTCAAATATGCCTTCCAGTTCTTCTTCTTCGAACCGGCCGCTTTGGCCAGCTTTTGGCAGATCTGATCCGCTCCCGCCAAACCGCCCAAATTGGCTCCGTCCCCCGAACCCGCACTCGTAATAAAGAAGCTGAACTTGCTGTCCGGGGTCTGGGCACAAGCGACCACTGCCGAAACAGTTGCCAAGAGAAGGGCGCGAAACTGAGGTTTGATTGTCATAGGTTGACTCCTTGTCCGATGTATCCTATCAAACCCTAGCCTCCAGATAGAAACCAAGCTACCCCGGCGTGCCCGCACTGGAGTCTGTCGCCGGGTCCAGAAACGCTTCCCCGGCCTCCGCAAAGCGAAGAACTCCCGCCGCCAGAATCACCTCATCCGGCACAATCGCCAGCGGCGTATAACGAGGGTGATGCGAGTCGGCGTAGGGATCATTCCGCGCCGCGTTGTAACAACAAATCATCGACCACCGCGGATCCGCTGACGTGTTCTGATCCGATCGATGAAGCAGGTTGGGATGGAAGAAAAGCGCGTCGCCAGGCTCCATCTCGATATGCTTCAAGGGAAGTCGCTCCAGCACCGCCGCCACCCGGCCCGGATCCGCGCCCGCCTGCTCGCCCGTCAGCACATGGTCC
>JBKJLJ010000356.1:0-6345 GCA_046597015.1 Bryobacteraceae bacterium | reverse complement strand
CCCGGAATCAGCGCCGACGGGATTCTGACCGCGGTGGTAATCTGAGTGGCAATCAGCTTCCCGTCTTTTTCTACTGCCGCCACAATCTGGAAGTCGTCAACTTGGTTGGAGACGACGCCCGTGGAAGATGTAAGGATCCGGGTGACGATACCGGTTCCGTCACAATTCACATCGATGGTACCCACGTTGGTACCCGTTGAAATCGTTCTTTCGCCGGTCGTTGATCCTAATGTAGGGGCGTTAATCGTGATGGAACGATTCAGTTTGCCGTCCGCATCCAAGGTTCCTTGGCCCAAAACTAGCCCAATCTGGTTTGCATAATTCGTCATGATCGCCCAGGAACCCTGCACGCTCTCCCGCGTATAGCAGGCCGTGGTTTGAGCATTGGCCGCAGCCGCCCCCAGAAAACTGCAAAGCAACGCCGTCACCGGCATAATCAATTTCTTACTGTGAAACATCACTGATTCTCCTTGAATCGTGTCGAAGGGTTCATTTAGCTACCGCGATCTGACAGGTATTGCTGTTCGCGGTTCCCACCGTGATGGAGAAGCCCGAGTCACCCGCCGCCATGTCGGCCGGAATGAGCACGTCGACCTCGCCCACCCCCACATACCCGGGAATCATTCCCGCGAAGGACGGCGTAATCCGCCGGCCGCCCATCATGGCGCTCACCGTACCCGCCGGTAGCGACATAGGTACGGACCGCGCCGGCATCCCCGTCGCCACAAACGGGTTCACCGGCCCCAGGCCAATCACGTAAACCCCGACATAACGCCCCGCCTTCGCCGGATTGCCGGCCGAGTTCAAGGCCCCATCCTCATTCTGCGCGAGGCACCGATTCCCGTCGGCGATAAACAACCGAGGTGCCAACGCATTCACTTGGATTGGAAGTAGCGCGCCGCCAATCCCATACGTAACTAACTGGGCCGTGCCCGCGCCCGCCGCCGTCTCGTAAGGGATCTGCCCGTTCACCTGCCCTGTGCCTGTAAAGGAGAGTGGTACCGACCGGCCGTTGACGCTCACCATCACTCCTCCCAGCGTCGTCGGGAGCGGTCCAGACGCCACTCCCTGGTCTGCGCTGGCCGTGTCGGTTGTGCCATACATCGTAAACAGCCCACCGGGGGTGAGTGCCTTGCCTGAGCTCGCCGAATCCACCGGTGGCTGCGCTAAGAGCTTTAAGGTTCTATACTCAACGTTCTCCGGGAGAGGCAGCTTGATCGGCGTTTCAAAAAACTCCGCCGGCTCCGCCTGCGCGATCCTCGCCCCGTTGCTCGCAAAGAACGTCGCCACCTGCTCCTGCATTCCCCTGGCAATCACATCGACCATGGGCGAAGTGGACCCAATTCCCAAATGAATTTGATGCGGGTCTGGCGACTGGAATTCGGGGGTCTTCGCGTACAGCAGGTCAAACCGGAAATACGTCGTGCTCTTTTCTAATCCCCCCGCTCGCACTAAAGCCATCCCTGCCGGTACTGGCACTATGCGGTCTGCCTTCGCGAGTTGCACCAGAACCGACCGCGCGCCCGCCCCATCCAACGGCTTCTTCTGCAGATGCGGCGCGTAGGCTCCCGGATCGCCGGGTAGGCCGCTCCACAACTGCCGTGCGAACACGTCCTGGATCTCCATGGCTCCCGCTACATCGTTAATCACCGGCGGCAAATTCCGCAGCGGTTTGTTCTCGTTGAAGTACGGCTGCGGGATCGCCGATATCGCACCGATCTGGTTAATCCCCGGCCCATTCAACAGCGACGGAATGCGCTGTTGCAGAAAAATTCCATGGGTGCCCCGGAACACACCCAGCCGCACCGATTCAACGCGTGGAGAGCCCGCAAATGTAATCGCCCCAGCCCGCACTGCCGGCTCCATTGCCAGGAACATGGCCCCATAGTTCCCTCCCATGGAAGTGCCCAGGTAGTAAATGCTCCCGCTGTCCAGCTCCGCCTTCCCGTCAGCATCAACGTCGATTCCTGACTGAATGACTCGTACCAGTTGCAACAGGTCAGCCACCGTCTGCCGCAACGAATCTGTGCGGTTCAGCAATGCATACGGCCGCCCCACTGTGTCTATCCCTTCGTTGCCCCCAATCGCGCCATTCCCGTCCACGTCCACGCCCCGCCCCCCACTCGGCAGGGTAACCGTCTCCCCGCTCGTCAACTTGAGATCCATCGTACTGAGCGGGCCGTACCCGTGCCCCGGTGCGTTAATCGCAATCGAAGCGATTCCTCGCTTAGCGAGAATCGCGCTGAACAGATACATCAGCTCTCTCTGTTGTTGGTTCCCGTGGCCTATTATCGCGACTGGCCAACCCTTCGCCGGTGGCGTCCCCGCCGGCAGTGCCAGCGCAAACTGCAGCGTGTTGGTTCCCTGCACCACTGGCGCTCCCGTCAGCGTCCCCACCGGTGGAATCACGATTTCTCGCGTCAGATAATGTGGAGAAACAAAGGAGCCGAACGCCAGTGTCCCCACCGCTCCCGGTTCGGCATCCAGCGCGTTGATGGCGGTCGTAGAGTCGCCAAACGCTGCCGGCGACACCCGCGTCTGATAGTGCACAGTCATCGATGCAATCGAACTGCGCGCATACACCGTCCGCTTCCCTTCAGAAACAAACGAGGCCGAAGGCGGCGTCGCCGCTCGAATCTGATCCCGCATCTTTTCGAGGATCGCTGTCGCGCTCAAGGTCGTGAAAGTACTGGCCACGACGACGCTCTCCCGCGACGTACCCGCCGCCACCGCGGCGTCAATTCCCGCCCGCAACCGGTCCCGATACTCTCCGGCTCCCGACGCAAGAAACGCCGTGAACTCCGTCGAAGCCTGCACCGCCTTTCCGGCTGTGTTCAGAATCCCTTTGGTGACAAGGACCACGTACGTCGATCGCTGGCTCAGCAACTCATCCGTCGTGAAGTAAAGAACATTGCCCTGCGGATCCCACACAATTTCATTGATCCCGATCATCCGGGGTGCCGTGCCTGCCCGATTCTCCATCACGAATACACTCTTGCTGGAAACGCTGTTTGGATCAATCGCGCCGTCAAACGCAATCCCGATGCGAGGCTGCATGCTGAACCCGTCGAGTGTGTTTAAGATTTCGACATCGTCGCAATCCGATGGCTGCTTAGCGCAATCGGGCTTTTTAAGCGCAACTCGCCGGCCAGTAAGTTGGTTCGTATCAGGAACCGTGAACTGGTCACTCGGGAACGGGCCGATCGCCGGTTCCGCCAGACTGAACAGGGCTTGCACATCACCTGGGGCGGCCAACAGCGACCCCATCGACGTACCCAACATCACGAGAACGCCGACGCTGAGTAGTCGCCGGAAAAATGGATTGCCAGCCGGTCCAACCGGAGGGCTCTTAAATTTGTTCATGAAATTTCCCCTAAAATTACGACCCACGGCAGATGCGAATCAGATCGGGCACTACGGACGACTCAACCGGGTTCGACTCACTGTAGCGCCCGGTCACAACTGCATAAGCGCGAATCGATGCAAAAAACGGACATCGGTCGCAAATTATTCTTGGCTCCGCCAAAATTGCCGGATTTCCGGGAAATCTGACGAGGAGACTGGTGAGGAGAGTGCCTGCTCAGCGGCTGGTTATTGATGCCCGTCCGGAAAAGCGTACAGGCCGCGAAGGCGCGGCGCCAAAGGGAGAGGAACTCGCCCCTCCCTCCGTGCTGGAGCGAGTCCGTTGTGCGCGGCTAATTCCGAAGATCACCTTCCCCAGCAGAGTCTCCGGCTGAAGTCCCTTGGCGCGAGACGAAAACCCGAGGAGCCGAGTGTGGACTCGCGAAATTGACCCGCTGCGGCTCAATTGGATCAGTGACCGAGCACCCTGAGGACCTCAGCCTCGGGCGCGCCAAATCGGCCTGAACTTACAGTCACGCCGGGGGTGGTTGGTGTTACTTCGCGCGCGCGCGTATTACTGTACACATTTCGACAACCATACTTTCGCAAGAAGAAACCCGATATCCTCAGGCTCGAACCTGCTCCTTCAGTCCAGCCATTTGAACTTAGGCTCCCGAAAGGGTTCGGTGTTACTGAAAGATTAAAAATACTCAGCAAATCTTTGAACCGTTGCAGCCGGACGAAGGGACATGTATCATCATCCGGTCCACGTACCCAAAAAGAAATCCGAGCTAGTAGCACGTTGTCTGACTACTAACGTGCCATCGCACGATAGCTGTCTATCCTGGCCCATCGCCACCACGCTTTCGTCTCGCAACCTAAAGGTAACTATGAAACTCTTCATCATCTCCGGCCGGCCCGGTGCGGCCCCTCCTTCCATCCTCCGCCTCGCCCTCGCCCTCGCGTGGGCCACAGGATACGGGAGCGCCCAATCCGCCACCGACTGCGCAAGGCTCTTGGCGGTAACCACCAAAGACTCGACCATCACCTCTGCGACCTTCGTCGAACCACCCGCCACTATCAGCGGCGTCTCCGTCGGCGTGCCGTTCTGCCGCGCCCAGGGCATAGCCCGGCCATCGCCGGATTCCGAGATCAAGTTCGAGGTCTGGCTGCCTCCGACGGCGGCTGGCTGGAGCAATCGGCTTAAGGTGAACGGCACCGGGGCCTTCAACGGCTCAATTCCGTACCCGCGTCTCGCCCAGGACGTCGGCGACGGCTTCGTCAGCGCCGGTAGCAACATGGGCCACGACGGCGGGGAATCGGCGAGTTGGACGCTCAACCGCCCCGAGCCGGTAAAAGACTGGGGCCTGCGCGCCCACTTCTCGGTCACCACCGCGGCCAAGGCGCTCAGTCAGGCCCTCTACAACGCGCCCGTCAAGTACTCCTATTTCGAGGGCTGCTCCAACGGAGGCCGGCAAGCCCTGATGATGGCTCAGAACTATCCCCAGCTTTTCGACGGCATCGTCGCCGGCGCGCCGTCGAACTTCTATCCCGACCTTTTGATGTGGCTCCTATGGACCGGCAAGCAGTTGACGCCGAGCGCCCCCTTCGGGCCGCCTTCCGTAAGCGAGGCGAAGCGGCAGGCGGTCACCCAACGCGTACTGCAATCTTGCGACGCGGCTGACGGCTTGGTCGACGGGCAGATCACCAATCCGCGCGTGTGCGAATTCGATATCGACACACTCGGCCCCAGCGGCGACAGTACACTCACCGCCGCCGAACTCCTGGTCTTCAAAGCCATGTACGCCGGCACTACCAGCGAGACCGGCGTGCAGCGCTACACCGGCGCGCGTCCCGGGTCGGAGGCGGATTGGAACCCCCTGTTCGCCGACAACAACGCTTACGGACCCTTCATCGGTCATTACGTCTATTCCCTCGACGCCCCCGCCTTCGACTGGCGGCGGGACCTGAATTTCTCCGACGCCTACGACCTCGTGAAGCGGGTCCTCACGCCCGTCACCGCGGCGCCCAGCCCCGACCTGCGAGCCTTCACCTCGCGTGGTGGCAAGATCATCCAGTACCACGGCTGGAACGATTCCGTGGTGCCCCCGGACGGCTCCATCGGATACTACTACGCCCTCACGCAATTCGAGTGGCTGAAGGGCCTGCCGCCTTCCGTGGCCGACCGCCTCATTGAGCGCCTCCCGCCCCAGTTCGTGGAGGGCACCTCCGATTTCTACGGCCCGATCGTGCGCCAGTACCACCGTCTGTTCATGCTGCCGGCCGTAGGCCATTGCGGCCTCAGCACCGGGCCCAGTTCCATCGGCGGCGGCGCGCCCGAACCGCCCGCCGCCTTCCGCAACGCCGATACGCATGTAGTGAGCGCCGTCATCCGCTGGGTCGAGGACGGAGTGGCACCCGAAAAAATCGTCGCTTCGCACTTCGACGCCACGGGTAAACTCGACCGCCAGCGGCCGGTCTGCCCGTATCCGGCGCAGGCTGTGTACGATGGCACCGGCGACAGGAATAGCGCCGCCAGTTTCAGCTGCAAGTCGCCGAATCCACGCGACGTCAAAGTCGAACCCGGCGATATGCTACACATCCGCAACGCGCTCACGCAGCGCGGGCTGCTACGACTCAACCCGTAGCCGTCCGGGGCTCAGCCACCGCTGAAGTCCCTGCTAGTCGAACGGTCGGAGTTGGGCCCCGTCATCCTGAGTGATTCGTCATCCCCCGACGCAGCCACCGCCGTTGTCTCGGGCCACCCGGGATAAGTTCAACGGAAGACCTCTCCGGGGACCAGAGCCGTCGCCTCCCCGGCGGAGACCGAACGCCGAAGCCCCGGTGAAGGCCAATCCAAGAGAAGTCATATATAGAAAACTGATCGCCGCCATCCATAAAACGAATTTGTTAAAACGAAACTCTCACGTTACGCTTGCATCGACGGCGTGAAACGTGTCGTCGAAAGCTATGTAGCTTTGGGGCCTCCCAAAGATTCCGAAC
>JBKJLJ010000073.1:0-14169 GCA_046597015.1 Bryobacteraceae bacterium | reverse complement strand
CCTTCTCGCTGCAAGAAATACTTCATATTTGCCTCACGCTTGCCGCAAGACTTCTGCGAGTTCTTTTTCGGGGACCGCGCCCTCTTTGATCACACGCCAATAGGGTTCGGTAATATCAATGGTGGTCGGCCCCATCCCGGGACAGGTACCCCCATCCAAAACAAGGTCCAGACGCCCGTCCATCGTACCAAAGACTTCAATACCACTGGTACATGTCGGTTGACCGCTTATATTAGCACTCGTAGCAATCAACGGTTGGTTCAACTGCCGCAACAACGCTTGAGCTACCTTCGACCGCGAATGGCGCAGGCCCAACCGACCGGTATTACCCGTCGCCCGTAGAGGAACTTTCGGGGCCGCCGGCACGATCACCGTCAACGGACCCGGCCAAAACATTCGCGCCAAAACGCGGAACCGGGCCGACACCTCCGCGCATAACTCCTCGGCCATCGCTACGTCGCCAACCAACAACGGCAAACTGCGCGCCGTTTCCCGGCCCTTCGCGGCAAAAACCCGGCCTACCGCCTGCAGGCTAAACGGATCCGCCACTAAAGAATACAATCCGTCCGTCGGAATCGCCACCACTTGACCGCGCAGAATCGCGGCCGCCGCTTTGGCGATCACTGCCTCGTCCGGCTCGGCTTGATCAATTTCGAGTAAGTCAGTAGGCACAGTGAGTTAGCGTTTCTCTATTACAGCGGCGACGTCTACGGCCATCTGGTAACGCCCAAACGGCGCGCTCAATTGAATCCCTTCCACCATCCATTGCACTTCGCGAGTCATCTCCTGCGCAATCGCAACTCCCTCCTGCCGGGCCGCCTCAGGATCGGTCAAACGCTGCATCCGCTGCATGAACGGCTCGGGCACCGGCACCCGTAACTCGTCCACCATAAACTGCGCATTCCGGTAACTGGTCAAGGGCCAAATCCCGCAGATCACCGGAATCCGGCAATGCTCGGTTCGCTTCAAAAACTCTTCGAGCAGTCGAATGTCGAACACCGGCTGCGTCACCACATACTCCGCTCCGGCCGCCACCTTACGCTCAAATCGCCGCACTTCTTCATCAATGTTCAGCGCCCCGGGATTCGCGCCTACGCCCAGCAAAAGCGCCGTCTGTGAGCCCATCGGGTTGCCGCCAATGTCCAGGCCATGGTTCAACTTCGTCACGATATCGGCCAGGCCGATCGCGTCGACATCAAATACGGCGGTCGCATGCTGGTGAGCTCCCATGCGCGGCGGGTCGCCCGTAATGCAAATCAAATTCCGCACGCCCAGGGCGTGCGCGCCCAACAGATCCGACTGCATTCCCAAAATGTTACGGTCCCGGCAACAGAAGTGCAAGACGGCTTCAATCCCGGCCTGCTCCTGAAAGATCTTGCAGGTAATCGCCGCCGATAGCCGCGCGCTCGCCCGCGGCCCATCCGGCACGTTGATCACGTCGATCCCGGCTTCTTTACACAACTTTGCGCCCGCCACTTCGCGCGACGGATCCACCCCGCGCGGCGGCAGAATTTCAACGAACGTCACAAACTGCTTGGCCGCCAGCTTGGCGCCTAACTTACTCTTCTCCGCCACGGCCACGAGGGGCATCTTCAACACCGGCGGCTTCGATTCGTCCACCGTAATTGGCAACGATTTATGCCCCGGCTGCAAACTTCGCGCCTCGCTCCGGACTAGCTTAATGTGGTCCGGCGTCGTACCGCAGCACCCGCCGACAATCTTCACGCCCGCCCACAAAAACCGCCGCGCGTACTGCGACATGTATTCCGGAGAACACAAATAGATCTTGCGCCCTTCCACGTCCGCCGGATGCCCCGCGTTCGGCATCGCCGACACCGGCTTCCCGGTGCATTTCATGATCCGCTCAATCGTCTCGAGGGTCGCCTTCGGCCCCACCGAGCAGTTCAGCCCGATCACGTCCACTGGCCATTGATCCAAAAGCGCCGTGAAGTCTTCGGTACTCGTGCCATCCAGCATCGCCCCGTCGTCATTGATCGTCACCTGCGCGACAATCGCCAACTCCGGACCCGCCGCTTCCCGCACCACCTGCACCACTTCCCGCAACTCATCGATCTGATAGAAGGTTTCGAGCACGATCAAGTCGACGCCCGCTTCCACCAGCACCGCCGCCTGCTCAGCGAAAATCGCTCGGATCTCATCCGCTGTCGTGTGTCCCGCCGACCCCATGCGCAATCCGCTAGGCCCGATCGAACCCGCTACAAACGCCGTCTCGCCCGCCGCTTCCCGCGCCAGTCTTACTCCCGCCTGGTTGATAGCCACCAGCTTCTCACCCAAGCTAAAGGTCGCCAGCCGCGCCCGATTCGCCCCAAACGTATTGGCTTCCAGAATTTGTGCCCCGGCCTTCACATAGGCCTCGTGAACTTCCTTTACTAAGTGCGGGGCTGACAAATTCAATTCATCGTAACAACGGTTGATGAACACGCCCTTCTCATACAACATCGTGCCCATCGCCCCATCGGCTACTAACACCCCTTGGGCGAGCGCCTCTCGAAACTCTTTCGCGCGGGTCTTCGGTAAGGTAGCGGTGCTCATAACAATCCTCAAGTTTACCAGCCAGTCACATCCACCGGGGCACCACTCGTCACCCCCAGTCGTTTCGCCGCCGAACCCTCTCGCAACACAATCTCCAAATATCCAGCCGAACCCATCACCGCGTACAACTCGCCGTACTCACACTCGGCATAGTGCGCCGCCCGCTTGGCCACCTTCTCAAATCCCACCGCCAACTCAAACGGACGGTCCGCCAACCAACCGAACTCCGCCAGCGTCAAACTCGTCACCAAGTTCCCAAACCGATCCACCCGCAGCACCGACCCGCTCCACTGCCGCTTCGAAATCCGCTGATTCGTCCCCAGGTTCAACCGCAACGCGTCCTTCACCAACTTGCCAAACTTCGCCGGCGCTAAGCCCGCCGCCAAATGAGCCGCGCAGGCCGCGAACACGTCCCGTCCGTGGAAGGTCGCGCTCACCGGCTTCAAAAACAACTTTTCATTCGTAATCGCCCGCACCTTTGCCCCCGGCTTCGCCAGCGCCGTCGAAAAGATGCCGTTATCCGGCCCAATCAAATACTGACCTTCTACTTCCACCAGCAACGGCCGCCGCGAACTCCCCACCCCCGGATCTACCACCGCCACATGAATCGTCTTCTTCGCAAACCATCGACGTGCTTGTTCGAACACAAATGCCGCCTCGCCTACCTCATACGCCGGCAACTCATGCGTCAAATCCACTACCGTCGCCTTCGGACAAATCGAAAGGATCACTCCCTTCATCGCCCCCACGAAATAGTCAGCGTTCCCGAAGTCGGTCGTCAGCGTCACGATCGGCATTTAAAGCACCAATTCGCGGGCACAACCGCGCACGTCCATCTCGAATTCAATCGTCTCAATCGGCGGTCGCGAATAGTGCCACGTCACCCCGTGCGCCGCGCCCTTGCCCATCTTCCGCACCACGTCTTCCGCCAATAAATGCCACACCGGATGCACCGTGTACATCTCAGCCACGGTCACCAGATCCCAGCCTACGCCCAGGCCCACGAGCCGTCCGGTCATCAGCCCCATCACGTACTGCGCCTTCGCCCGTAGCGCCTCCGCCGAAGTCTCCCCGCGCCGAATCACGTCGTGCGGGTCCAGCGACCCCTCCGGCAACTCGCCCGCGCCCGCCACGATAAACGTTTTCCGGCCAATCTTCGACGGCGCCGTATAGCCAAAGCCATACAAGCTCGGCTCCCCCGGCGCCCCGATCTCCGGAGCAATGTTCGTCCGGGCCACCGGGTTCATCGTGTCCAGAAATAGCCCCCACCCCTGCAGCACCTTCACGTAGCCCGCGTTAAAGTCGTTGAACCCTTGAAAGGTGAACGGGCGCGGTGACCGCAGCTCCATCGAACAGAGCGCCGTCAGGGGTCGACCCACCTCTTCTAAATGCGCCTTGACGCGGTCAAAACCAGCGGCCAAGGGCACCGGCTGGCCGAACCTCACATGCACAATCTCAAATCCATCGGCGGCTACAGCCCCGCCTGAATACGGCGCGATTCCGCGCACGAAAGAATAGTTGCCCTTAGGGTTGGCGACAAGCATGAACCCTATTCTAGCCCTATCGATTCGGCTACCATCAAGAGTGGCCTACTTCGACCATAACGCGACCACCCCAATCGCCCCCGACGTCCTCGCCGCACTGCTTCCGGTGCTCTCGGAATCCTACGGCAACGCCTCCAGCATCCACCAGCATGGCCAGCGCGCCAAACAACTTCTCGAAACAGCCCGCCGCCAACTCGCCGCTCGCCTCGGCTGCTCCCCCAAAGAGATCGTCTTCACGAGCGGCGGAACCGAGTCCAACAACCTCGCCCTCGCCGGCTCCTACCGCCACATCATCACCTCCTCGCTCGAACATCCCGCCGTCGCCCAACCCCTCGCTCGCCACCCGAACGTAACCATCCTGCAGCCCAACGCCGACGGCCTTATCACCTCCGCCGCCCTCCGCGCTGCCCTCCGCCCAGAGACCGGACTCGTCTCCATCATGCACGCCAACAACGAGCTCGGCACCCTCCAACCGATCGCCGAACTCGCCGCTCTCGCCCATGAAGTCGGAGCCCTCTTCCACTCCGACGGCGTCCAAGTCCCAGGCCGCCTTCCCCTCAATCTCACCGCTCTCGGCGTCGATCTCTACTCCCTCAGCGGTCACAAAATGTACGCCCCCAAAGGCATCGGAGCCCTCTACGTCCGCCCTGGCGTCGACCTCCATCCCCAATTCTTTGGCGGTCGCCATGAATCCGGCCGCCGCGCCGGCACCGAGAACATTCCCGGCATCGTCGCCCTCGGTGCCGCCGCCGCCCGGCCCCTGACTGATCTATCGGCCCTCCGCGATCGCCTCGAAGCCGGCCACCTCGCCCTCGTCCCCAACGCCATCATCAACTGCGCCGCCGCCCCGCGCTTGCCCAACACCACCAATATTCGCTTCGCCGGCCTCGAAGGCGAAGCGCTAGTCATCGGCCTCGACCTCCGCGGCTTCTCCGTCTCCTCAGGAGCCGCCTGCTCCTCGGGCGCCGTCGAACCGTCTCCAGCACTCCTTGCCATCGGGCTAACTCGCGATCAAGCAAAGAGTTGCATTAGATTTTCTCTAGGAGAATCGAATACCATAGATGAGGTAGATTCCCTCATCGCCGCCGTCGCCGCCTCCGTCCTCCATCTCCGTAAACTTTCTCCCACTTATGCCTAATGGACTCATAGCCGTCGCCATGTCCGGTGGTGTCGATTCCTCCGCCGTCGCCGCCCTCCTGAAAAAGGAGGGCCAGCCCATCGTCGGCATGACGATGCAGCTTTGGAATCAACGCCGCCTGCCGGAACTCTCAACCGAAACTTCAAGTGGCCGCTGCTGCTCCATCGACGACGTCTACGACGCCCGTTACGTCTCGCAATTCCTCGGCATCCCGTACTACGTAGTCAACTTCGAAGATCAATTTGAGCAACACGTTGTGCGTCCTTTTGTCGACGATTACTTGAACGGCCGCACGCCCATCCCCTGCACCCTCTGCAACAACTTCATCAAGTTTGAAACCTTCCTTGAGATGGCCTCCGGTATCGGCGCTGAAAAGATCGCCACTGGCCACTACGCCCGCGTCTCCTTCGACGAACCGACCGGCCGCTACCAACTTCGCCGCTCGGTCGACGCGACCAAGGACCAAACGTATTTTCTCCTCGGCCTCACCCAAGCCCAACTTTCTAAAACACTTTTCCCCCTCGGCCACATGCTCAAAACCGAGACCCGCGAACTCGCCCGCGAAGCCGGTTTGCCCGTCGCCGAGAAACTGGATTCCCAGGAAATCTGCTTCGTCCCCAACGGCGACTACGCCGCCTTCATCGCCGCCTATGCCGCCGAACAGGGCATCGCCCTCCCGGACTCCGGCGGCGATATCGTCTCCCAGGCCGGCGAGGTACTCGGCCGTCATGCCGGCTTTCACAACTACACGGTCGGCCAACGCCGCGGCCTTGGCGTCGCGGCCCCGGAACCGCTCTATGTCATCGCTACTGAACCCGCCTCCAACCGGGTCACCGTCGGCAGTCCCGCCGATCTCCTCACGACTCGCCTCTCAATCCGCGAGATGAACTGGATCTCGATCGCCGCGCCCGCCGAACCCATCCGCGCCCAAGTCCGTATCCGCAACCGCCACATCCCCGCCCCCGCTACGCTTACCTTGCGCGACGGCCTCGTCGAAGTCGAGTTCGACCAACCCCAGCGCGCCGTTACCCCCGGCCAAGGTGCCGCCGTCTACGATGGCGACCTCGTCCTGGGAGGCGGGTGGATTGCGTAGCCACCGGCGCAACCTCGCCGAGTATTGGCTCGTACGAATTCTCCTCGCTACGGTCGCCTTCGGGCCCACCCGGTTCCTCGGCACCCTATACGCCAAAATCCTGGATCGCGCCGTCCCGAAACTGCGTCGCGTCGCTCTCCGGAATTGCGCATTCACCGGCATCAGCCCCCGTGTAGTCGACGGCGTCTTCCGCTCCATCGGCCGCCTCCTCGTCTGCTTCGCCCGCTTCCCGCGCATCGACAAATCGAACGTTCATGATTGGATCCGCTATGAAGGCTTCGAGCACTATCAAACCGCCAAAGCCCACGGCAAGGGAGTCCTCTTCGCGACCCTCCACCTCGGTAACTGGGAACTCTCCGCCTACGCTCATGCCCTCATGACGGAGCCCATGCACATCGTTGTTCGGCCCCTCGACAATCCGCTTCTGGACGCCTTCGTCCACGCCCGCCGCGCCGGCAGTGGCAACATTGTTATCGGCAAGGCCGACGGCATCCGGCCCATCTTCCGCGCCCTGGCTGCCAACCAACCCGTCGGCATCCTCGTCGATCAGAACGTCGGCCTCGATGAAGGGCTCTTCGTCAATTTCTTTGGCCGCAAGGCCTGTGTCAGTCCCGCCTTCGCGAAACTCGCCGCCCGCACCGGGGCCACCGTTCTCCCCGGTTACGCCGTCTGGTCGCCTGGGGAAGGGAAGTACATCCTGAAGTTCGATGCCCCCGTTGGAATCACCGGCAACACCCTCATCGATACGCAGCGCATTCAAAACGCGCTCGAAGCTGCTATCCGTAACTACCCCGACCAATGGCTCTGGATCCATCGCCGCTGGAAAACCCGACCCCACGGCGAAACACCTCTTTACGACTGAGCCGAAACGCGATAATGTTTACGCGTCTTGCAGCGAGGTGAATGAGATGAACTTTGTCAAGATTGGGTTAGTAGGCTTGGCCAGCGTGGCGCTGGTCGCCGGGTATTTTGTATTGCGTCCCCCGCAGTCGGTGCCGCCGCGCGAACGGAAGGTCCCGATGACCCCAGAGACGATCGCCCGCGGTAAGTTTATCTATAACGTCGTCGGTGATTGTGATTCCTGCCATGGCGAACGGGATTTCAGCAAATTCGGCGGACCCGTGCTCCGCAGCGGCGCCGGTTTCCTCTTCCCGCCGGAACTCGGCCTCCCTGGCAAAGTGGTTGCGTCCAACATCACGATGGACGTCGCAACGGGCATCGGAGCCTGGACCGATGGCGAAAAACTGCGCGCCATTCGCGAAGGCATCGGCCGCGATGGCCGGGCCCTCTTCCCCATGATGCCGTATGAAAGTTTCCGCCGCATGAGTGACGCCGACACCGAAGCCCTCGTCGCCTATCTCAACACCTTGCCTGCCGTGGCCTCCAAGCGTCCCCGCACTGTACTCGACTTTCCGGTCTCAATCTTGATTAAAAGCGCTCCCCAGCCAGTTACCGGCACCGTGACCGCTCCCCCGGATTTAGGCGAGTACCTCGTGACCCTTGGCGGCTGCATCGGCTGCCATTCGCAGGAAGATCGCGGGGCGCTCGTGGACGGAAAACAGTACTCCGGCGGCAGGGTTTTTACGATCGGAGCGCACAAGGTCGTCTCTGCCAATATCACCCCGGACGTGGAAACAGGCATCGGTCGCTGGACCGAGGCCGCCTTCGTCAAACGGTTTCACGACTACCGCGAGTACGAAACCACCCCCCTGCCCGCCGCCACCCAGAAGAACTTCACTTTAATGCCGTGGTTGAACTTCTCGAAATACTCCCCGGAGGAATTAGGCGCTATCTATCGCTATCTCCGCCAGCAAAAGGCGATCCCGAACAAGGTTACCGTCCACCCGGAATCCTAACGTCCACCCGCGACGTCCAGAATGCTTCCGGTCGTGTAAGACGCCTCAGCCGACAAAAGCCACAAAATGGCCGCAGCCACCTCGTCAGCCTCTCCTCCCCGCTGCATCGGCACCAGCGTCTTCACCCGGTCCACCCGTCCAGCCTCGCCGCCTTTGGCGTGGAAACCCGTGTAGATGAAACCCGGCCGCACGGCATTCACCCGAATGCCTTCCTCGGCCACCTCTTTCGCCAGCCCGATCGTGAACGACTCGAGCGCTCCCTTGCTCGCCGCGTAGTCCACGTACTCGCCCGGCGACCCATACTTGGCCGCTCCAGAGGACACGTTCACAATCGCCCCGCCCCGGCCCCCCAATCGCGTCGACATCCGCTTCACCGCCTCCCGCGCGCACACCATCGGCCCCACCACGTTCACCGCCATCATTCGTCCCATCCGCGCCGCGCTCATCGCGTCCAACCGCATCTGGCTCTCGAGCGTAGCCGCGTTGTTCACGAGCGCCGCCACCGAACCCAACTCGCTATCCACCCGCCGAAAAAGCGCTTCTACCTCCCCTTCCACGCTCACGTCAGCCTGCATCCCCACCGCTCGCCCGCCCCTGCTGCTGATCTCCCCCACCACCGCGGCGGCGGCCTCGCGCCCCTGCCGGTAATTCACGCAAACCCAGTAACCACGGCTCGCCGCCAACTTCGCCGTCGCCGCTCCAATCCCGCTACTCCCCCCCGTCACGATTAGTACGCGTCCGTCGCTCATACCAACAGTCGAGTCGTCCGTGCTTCGGCCAATTTCGCCAACTCGGGCTCGGTCCGCCGCAGAGCCAATGCCGCCTCGCGGAATGTAGCCACAATCATCGGAATTTCCTCGGCGTCCAGCGTCACCATCTCGATCCAACGGCAAGCCTGGTGCAAAATCTCCGCCGCAAAAACAAGATCACCCTGGCGCGCAAAGTAGGCCGCGTATACCCCCATTTCGGCCACCGCCCGCGAGCCATACTCATTTTGAATGGAGCGTTCCTGCAACAGGCTCGCCAATTCCAGCGCCCAGCCGTGCAGCGTCGCGGGAGCTACCATTTCGCCGCAGTACCACGCCACCTGTTGCAGCCCTCGCGCATACGCCTGGCGGACCTCTTCCCCCGGCGTTTCTACCGCCAAACGCCGCAGATCATCCACCTGCTCCCGGGCCGGTGGCAGCTCCTGCAACTGGGCGTGGGCCGACGCTGCGTTCGCCAACGCCATCGCATACAACGCCACAAACGCCGCACGCTCCGGCCAACTGCGGCTAAACGTCCGCAAGTTGTCCAGATAGATCGGGATCGACTTCAAGTAGCCGCGCCGGGCCAGCAGCGTCACCATTTCAAAATTTGCTTGCGCATTCCAATACTGCACCCCCTCTGACCGCGGAAACTGGCTCGCAATCACCTCGCGCTCCTCTTGGCAACGAAAGGTTTGCGCCAGCAAATCCCGGCTTCCGTACGCCGCCGTCAAATGGCACAGCGAACGCGCCCATGCCGTCGCAATGGCTTCGCTGTCCGGATACGCTTGACGGGCCAGTTCCCCCGCCTCCCGGCACAAGTCGATCAATGCCCGGGTCTTCTCGCCCGCCTCCGTACCTTCCGGTTGCACCATCAGTAAAGACGCCGCCCCTTCGGCGCAGGCAATGGCCGCGGGCAGGCTACCTACTTGCGCCATCAACGCCCGCAGTGCCGCCGCAGATGCGGTTTGGTCGGAGAGGTCGGGCAACTGAGTCATGCGCTGGGTTAGCCTATCACAGGTTTCAAATGAAAACTTGATCAGGTATTTACCTGAGAGACTTGAGCCGCGGGTTGGCCTATTCTGCGGTTATGGGCATATTTTGCTTCTATTTGGCGGCTTTGCTCTCCGTACAGCAGGACCAAGCCCCCTTGCGCACCGGTTGCGAAGAGAACGATGAACTCCTAGCGCGCCTACCGGCCGGGACGCCCGTCGCCATCCGCTTTGCCATCAACGGTTGCTACGCCGTCCGCGTGGGAGAACTCTCCGGCTTTCTCCCTGCGGCCGCGCTGGCCGGGCTTGCAGCGTGGGAGGCCGAGCGGCGTCAAGCCCGGGCTCTCGATTCCTCCGTCGGTGGAGCGCCAGCACCGCTACCCCCCGGCGTCGGACCCCTTAACCAGGCCTCTCAACTCCTCGCCGCCAACCGCCCGGCCGAGGCCCTAACCCTGCTCGAACGCGCTATGGCCCAATCCCCCCGCGATGCCGGCTTACTCGGCATGGCCGGTCTGGCCGCTTGGCGCGCGAACCGAACCGCCCAGGCTATCGGTTATTGGAAGGACGCTCAATCCATCCGGCCAGACCCCGGCATAGCCCTGCTCCTCGCCAAAGCCGAGCGCGAAGCATCCGCCGACCAAGGGACCCAGACGCTGGAATCCACCCGCTTCTCGCTCCGCTATGAACCCAAGGTGATGAGTACCGAGGTCGCCCGCAGCCTGTCCGCCGTCCTCGAACAGGAACTCACCCGCATCTCGGTCGACCTCGGTTGCCAAACCAGCGAGCGCCTCTCAGCCACCGCCCAGAGTCGCCAGGCCTACCTCCAGGCAACCGGCGCTGCCGAATGGAGCGTCGGCCAGTTCGACGGACGGATCCGCGTCGCCGTCCTCGAGGACGGCGGCGCGGGAGCCGAAACCCGCAAACGCTTCGCCCACGAACTGGTCCACGCTTGCTTGGCGGGCACCGGTAATTGGCCCGCGTGGCTCCATGAGGGCCTCGCACAACGCCTGTCCGGAGAGACCTTATCCCCGGAAGCGCGCGCCGAGGTTAGAGCCGCCGCCCAAAGCGGAGCTCTGCCACCCTTGAAACAAAGGAACCAAAACTGGTCCCGTCTCAGCTCCGATCACGCCCGTCTAGCCTACGCCTCGGCGCTCTATGCCGTCGAATTGTTCTACCTCCATCACAAGGAATTCGGCATCCGCACGCTCCTCCGCAACCCGGAATTTCTCGACCGGATTGCGGCTGATATCGACCAACGCATGCGAACCTAGCGCTTTCGCATCGCTTTGTGAATCTTCTTCCAACGCTCCTTTTCGGCCCGCGCCGCGTTCGGGTTCTCTTTGCGCTCCGTGTAAGCCTGCTCCCGGCGTAGCTTCTGATAACTTGCCAGCCGTTCCGGTGCCACGTGATCCCGCACCGCGCACCCCGGCTCATCCTGATGCTGACAGTCCCGAAACCGGCAAGCCGCCCCGGTGATGTCCGCAAAGGCATCCTCCACCGCCGCCGCGCTGGCGTCCAAACCCAACTCCCGCAGCCCCGGCATATCCAGCAGCCACCAACCGAAATCCAGCGCAATCAACCGCCGCGCCGTCGTCACGTGCCGCCCCGGCACTACGCCCGTCGCCTGGTACTCCCGCCCCAGCAGCCGATTCACGATCGTCGACTTGCCCACTCCGCTCGACCCAAACAAAGCCGCCGTCTCCCCCGGCTGGACGTACGCACAAAGCGCCCCCAAATCCCCGTGCAGCGCGCTCACCGCCACCACCGGCACGTCCACCCGCAAAGCGGGTATCTCCGCCCGCAGGTCTGCCTTATTGAGCACCACCACCGGTCGCGCTCCCGACTGCCGCGCCTGGACGAGATACCGGTCCAACCGGTTCGGATTAAAATCCGCATCCAGGCCGCAGACCAGAAAGGCGACATCAATATTCGCCGCCAGCACCTGAGTGCCGCCCCCCGGATCCATCCGCGTGAAGCAACTCCTCCTGGGTTCAATGGCCGTGATCAGCGGCGGGTCCGTCGGCGTCACGGTGACCCAGTCACCCACCGCCGGAATCTCTTCTAAAAACCGCAATCGTCCCGTCAGTTGGGCGATCTGTTCGCCGCCGGTCGATGCGATCGTAAATAGCTCATGGGCCTGCGATAGAACGCGGGCTCGTTCCAATGAAGACATGACAGTTCGTTCCTTCTTAAGGGTTGAAGGCTGGGGGGCAGAAGGCCGCGATTAACGAACGACAATGGGAACGAATGTTACCAACCCAGTATTGTACGATAAAATCATAACGATGCTTACCCGTGCCGTGGCGGCGGAATGTGGCCTTAGCCTAACGCGAACCGATTTGGTGCACGCCTTGCGGTTGATGCAAACTTCGCGGCGTATCGACGATCGGGAAGTACTCATGAAGCGCCAGAACCGGATCTATTTCCAGATCTCCGGCGCCGGCCACGAAGCCATTCAAATCGCGGCCGGCATGGCCATGCGGCCCGGCCACGACTGGTTCTACCCCTATTACCGCGACCGCGCCCTGGCCCTCTCGCTCGGCATCACCCCCCACATGATGATGCTCCAAGCCGTCGGCTCGGCCGAGGATACGCAAAGCGGTGGCCGCCAAATGCCGTCTCACTGGTCGTCGCCCGATTTGCACATCGTCTCCGGGTCCTCCTGCACCGGCTCCCAATACGTCCAGGCGGTCGGTTGCGCCCACGCCGGCTGCCTACTCGATCCCACCTCCGATGAGGTCACCCTCGTCACCTCCGGCGAAGGAGCCACCAGCGAAGGCGAATTTTGGGAAGCGCTCAACGGCGCATGCCTCGGCAAACTTCCCGTCATCTTCCTCATCCAGGACAACCACTACGCCATCTCCGTCCCGGTCGAAGCCCAGACCCCCGGCGGCAATCTCTCCAAACTCCTCTCGGGCTACGCCGATCACCTCAAGATCATGGAAATCGACGGCACCGATTTCCGTACGAGTTTCGCCGCCATGACCGCCGCCGTCGCTCATTGCCGCGCCCGTTCCGGCCCCGTGCTGGTTCACGCCCACTGTATTCGCCCCTATTCCCACTCCCTCTCCGACGACGAGCGCTTCTACAAGTCCGACGTCGAGCGCGCCGCGGAAGCCGAGCGCGACCCGGTCATCCTGTTTCCACGGACCCTCTTGCAGGAAGGCCTCATCACGGAACGCGAACTCTCTGAACTCATGCAGGACGACGACCGCGAGGTCCAGGACGCCGCTGATTACTCCTTGCAAGCTCCGGCCCCGGATAAACAATCGGCCCTCCAGTTCCTCTATTCGCCCAAAGTCGACCCCACCTCCCCCGCCTTCGCGCGCGACCCCGAATTCACCGGCGAACCTCGGACGATGGTCGATTCCATCACCCTCACGCTCTCCGAGGAACTCCAGGCCAATCCGCGCGTCGTCGTCTTTGGCGAAGACGTGGCCGACTGCTCCCGCCCCGCCCTCCTTCCCGAAGTAAAGGGCAAGGGGGGCGTCTTCAAGACGACCCAGGGCCTCCAGCGCCAGTTCGGCTCCGACCGCGTCTTCAATACCCCGATCGCCGAAGCCGGCATCGTCGGCCGCGCCATCGGTATGGCCACCCGCGGCATGAAACCCGTCGCCGAAATTCAATTCTTCGATTACATCTGGCCCGCTATGATGCAGTTGCGCGACGAATTACCGGTCCTCCGTTGGCGGTCCAACAACGGCTTCGCCTGCCCCGCCGTCATCCGCGTGCCCATCGGCGGCTACCTCACCGGTGGCGCCATCTATCACAGCCAGAGCGGGGAAGTGGCTTTCACCCACATCCCCGGCCTCCGCGTCGTCTTCCCCTCCAATGCCCTCGACGCGGTCGGCCTCCTGCGCACCGCCATCCGTTGCGACGATCCCGTCCTCTTCCTCGAACATAAAAAGCTCTACCGCGAACCCTACAACCGCTCCCCCCATCCCGGCACGAATTTCATGATCCCCTTCGGCCGAGCCCGCGTCACTCGGCCCGGCGACAAACTTACCGTCGTCACTTACGGCGCCGTGGTCGAAAAAGCCCTCCGGGCGGCCACCGAGATCGGCGAATCAATCGAGGTCATCGATCTCCGCTCGCTCGCGCCTTATGACTGGGAAACCATCGCCGCTTCTGTCAAGAAAACGAGCCGTGTTCTTATCGCCCACGAGGATGTCCTGAGCTGGGGCTACGGAGCCGAAATTGCCGCCCGAATAGCCGACGAACTGTTCGGCCACCTCGACGCCCCCGTC
>JBKJLJ010000004.1:0-10645 GCA_046597015.1 Bryobacteraceae bacterium | reverse complement strand
CTGGTACAGCCCCACTGCCCCCGGCGCCAACCCCGCGTACGTCGTCGTTGCCCTCACCCCGCCCATCGAAACCACGAACGCGTTGGTGGCGCCGCTCGTGGTTTCGATGGGCGGGGTGAGGGCAACGACGACGTACGCGGGGTTGGCGCCGGGGGCAGTGGGGCTGTACCAGTTCAACGTGGTGGTGCCTCCGGTCGGGGCGGGCGACGCGGTTCCGTTGTCGTTTACGCTGGGGGGGGTGGCGGGGGCGCAGACGCTGTTTGTAGCGGTAGGGAACTAAGCTAGCGGACGAGCGGCGTCAGGGTGAGCTTGCGGATTTCGACGGCACCATGGTCTCCCTGGACGCTGATGGGGCCGGGGGCGGCCTCGTTGGGGTCGTGGGCCATGGCGGTGAGGCCTTCGACTTCGGCGTGGTCGATGACGGTGACGCCGTTGACCATGACGGTGACGGTGCGGCCGACGAGGCGAATGTCGTAGGTGTTCCATTCGCCGGGCTTTTTGGTGGCATTTTCGCGGGGCTTAATGCGGCTGTAGAGGGCGCCGGTGCCGTGGGTGTCGGGGGCTTTGCCAAAGTCGTCGACGATCTGGACTTCGTAGCGCCCGCGGAGGCCGAGGCCGCCATTGGAGCCGACGCCGATGCGGAATTCGCCGTGGAGTTCGAAGTTCCAGAAGGCTTGGTTGGAGACGAGGTTATTGGAGCCGGCGGCGTTCTTCATGATGCCGTCTTCGACCTTCCAGCCAAGGGGCTGGCCGGGGATGAGGGCCGCCCAGTTGGAGAGGTCTTTGCCGTTGAAGAGTTCGACGGTTTTGCCTGGCTTCCATTTGCCGTCTTCGCGGTCTTTGATGACGGGGGCGCGCTTGCCGATGAAGCTGAGCTTCGAGGCGGGGTTGCCTTCGACCTGGAACTCGCCGACCAGGTCGCCGCCGACGATTTTGGCGGTGTAGACGCCTTTCGTGCTGGGGGCGCCTTTCTTTGTGTAGGCGCGTTCAAAGACGAAGCGGAGGGTGCCTTCCTTGGCGGTGATTTCGGGAATGGCGTTCATGTCGCCGCCGGGGGCACCGACGAAGCGGCCTTTGATGGCCGGGGTGCCGGCGCCAACGACTTCGAGCCACCAAGCGCGGCGGTTGGCTATGTTGGGAACGGTGATGTTCCAGCGGCCGTTGAAGTCGGCGTCTTTAGCGAGGGCGGCCAGCGAGAGCAGAAGGAAGAGAGCGATGCGCATGGAAGGCTGATTTTACCATTCCGAGGGGGCGGGTTGGGGCTCAGCGGGTGGGGAAACGGGGATCAGTTTCCCCCAATTTGGCTTTGAACGTAAAAAAGATATAAAACCTCTGGGTATGGAGGTCGGTAGGATTTGTAAGATCTTTATTGTTCAACAATTTGGAAGGAGTTGGGCCCTGTTTTTAAATCTGATAAACTGGCTTCTAACGTAATTTCCGACTCGGGTCCAGGCTGATTATTCGGCTCTTCGGCGGTTGGACCGGGGTAAGTTCGAGAGGATTCCCGGCGTTCGCGATCGAACTGGGACTTTGAGTTTTGCAAGAGCCTCGCGTGAACGCCGAGAGGGTGTCCGGAGTTCCGTGAAGCTCGGCCAGAAGGCCAAACAGGGCCGGCGACGGCCTATGCATACCTGAGGCGACGTCTTATGGAGAACTCGATGTGGAAAATCCGCACGTCGGGTTCGACGAGGGGGGAGCAATTTGGTCCGCACCTACTCTACCGCCTCCCGCTTGCCAACTGCGCTTACCCGAAGTTCTCACTTTCGTGTCACGCCCGCGGCTGATTTCTAGTACGTTGATGGTATGACCTTGGAACAGCGATCGAAGTTGAACGCAGTCGTTTGGATTGATGCGGACCGGATGAGCGGAGCCCCTTGCTTTACGGGCACTCGGGTGCCGGTTCAGATGCTGCTGGATCACTTGCGGCACGATGAAACGATTGAGGACTTTTTGGAAGGTGCTCCGTCGGTATCCCGGGAGCAAGCTGAGCTGTTTTTGGAACTGGCGAGCGAGCAACTGATTGCATGCGCATCCTCCTTGACGAATGTGTAAATCCTCGGGTGCGAGAGGCATTCCCGGGGCACTCTGTTGAGACGGTGAAAGGGATGGGCTGGGGTGGGATCACGAACGGTAAGCTGATGGCGCTGGCGAAAGAGAACTTCGATGTCTTAGTCACCGTGGATAAGAATTTGGAGCATCAGCAGAACTTTGCCAAGCTGACATTCGGCCTCGTGGTGGTGTCTGTCGCAGACAACAATATTCGATTTTTCCGGCCTATTTTTACGCTATTACGACAAGCGGTGGAATCGATTGGGCCCGGCCAAGTCATTCGTGTCGACGGTTCCGATCCTGAAACAGGTGGGGAAACGGACGAAGAATAGACGGAAATTAATGCCCGACGCCACGGGATTCTCCGGGTAGCGTCTTTCTGGCGCCCGCTATCGACCCAGATCTTGCCAGTGGATCACGCTCACCGCAATACTCGGGTTATTGATCTGAAAAACCAAACGGTTCCAGTTGTTGGCTGGTCCTGGAGGTTCGAAGACCACTATGTCGGTCGAGTGGCGGGGATCGAAAGTAAAGTTCGCGCGCCCGCGTGGCGTTTCTACCGCCGTGGCCGTTGCATAGGCGGGATCCGCGGTAAATACCGATAACCCCGCTTTCGATTCCTCCGCTGGATAGACCTGAACCCGAATTGGATTTCCCGGTAGGGTTCCGACCAAACTCCCACTCGAGGCGGAAGACCCGGAAATCGTGATCAGAGTTCCCTTCGCAACTCGCCCCGTCCAGACCAAGTTGCCGCTGGGGGCCGTTGCTGGAGTCTTTGGTCGCGGTTCCGGCGCAGCCTCTGCCGCCGGGGGCGGATTCTCCTTCTCGATAGGCACAACGGGCGGGATCGGGGCGGAGTCAACCATAAAAGCCTTGTTGACCGGAGGTGGTGTGGGCGGCGGGACGTCGATGGGATTGATTACGACGGGAGGCGTCGCCTCGGCGATCGGGGCCTTGTGGAGCGTTCGATAAACCGAGACGGCGATGACTGGGAGCAAGAGGACGAAGAGTCCTACAAGTGCCGCCTGCACGAGCCTCGATTGCTTTTGCTTTCTCGCGGGGTATGGTTCCTGTTCCAAGAGTACAGGGGTTGGAATTTCGCGCGTTGGCGATTGGGCGACGCTTTGCGGGGGGGCAGGCTGCGTGGTCTCGGCTAACGCGACGCTTAACGCAGCAGCGAATTCGGCGCAGGTGCCGTAGCGCGCGGCAGCGGACTTCGACAAACCTCGCTTGATCACGGCGGCGATTTTCTTGCCGATGGCGGGATTGATGTCTTCGGGGGAGAGCGGTTCCTGGTGAATGATTTGATAGCAGATGCTGGTGGTCTGCTCGGCCTGGAAGGGTTTGCGGCCGGTGAATATTTCGTAAGCGATGACCGCCAGAGCAAACTGGTCGCTGCGACCGTCGAGGGCGTCGCCGCGGACTTGTTCGGGCGACATGTAGAACACCGTGCCGAGGATTTGGCCGGTCAGAGTGGAGCTTTGGCTAATGGCGGACTTGGCGATTCCGAAATCCGTTACCTTCGTGGCACCGGAAACGGAAACCATAATGTTGGCCGGTTTGATGTCGCGGTGGACTAAGCCTTGACGGTGGGCATAGTCCAGGGCGCTCGCGGACTCCCAGAGAATTCGGCAGAGGTTTGCCTTGTCGGCTCCGCCCTCGCCGTCCATGATGTCCTGCATGGTGCACCCATCGACGAACTCCATGGCGATGTAGGCGACGTCGCTATCTTCGCCGACTTGATAGATGGTGACGATGGAGGGATGAGAGAGGCACCCCGCTGCTCGTGCCTCGCGAAAGAGACGATCCCGCAACCAGACGCGTTCGTCGGCGTCATTGTAACCGAGAAGCCGGATAACTTTAATGGCTACAGGACGGCCGATGATGGGGTCTAACCCTCGATACACGGTACCCATGCCACCCTTGCCGACGACTTCAAGAACCTGGAATGGCCCGAGCATTTTCAGCATAAGGAGTTCGCCGCGCGGCGCGGCGTTAGTTCTTGGGTGGGTTGGCGGCGCCTTTGGTGAAAGTAGCGCTGAGGGTGACGGAGCTACCGGCAGAGACTTGGAGGTTCCGCGTCCAGACTTTATCGTCTGCTTTCACCGTGATGGCGTGAGGTCCGGGTTTGAGTTGGACGGTGGTCGGGGTGCTGCCGACAAAAACACCGTCGACTTCGATATCGGCTCCGGCTACAGAGGCAACGATGGTGACACTGGCGGTTCCGCCGGTGGCGGAGCTGTTGGCGTCCGGTGTGGGGGCCGGGGTGCCGGCTGGCGCGGTGGGCATTTGAGCGGCGGACGCGCCACCTTTTGAGGAGAGGGTACGGTTTCCATCGGTGAACACGTCGAATGCGACACCTTTGTTAATGGTGATATCCTTGCCCTTCATTAGCAGCATGACGGGGGCAGCGGGCCAAAAAACTACCGCGACGCCGGCGGTGATGATGCCGGTTCTCACGGAATGACTGTCGCCGCTCTTCTTATTGAGGGTGTAGCGGAGAGGAACCCATTCGCCATCGGCAGCGCGGACCTTATCGATCGAGAAGTCCAACTTTCCAGCGCGACCCATGCGCCGCTTCGCGGTTGCTTCCGTGATCGTTCCCACCACGCGAGCCCCTTCGGGGATGACGACGGCGTCGCCGACTTTGACGGCATCGGTGACGGATAGCTCGACCGTTTGCCCTTCGTCCGCCGTGGCGGATGAGATCATCTGATCAAGGCGAACCCGGAGTTTCGTGCCCTCTTGGATGGTTACCTGGGCGGCGCAAACCGTTGAAAAAATCGCTGCTAGGACAAGCTCTTTACACATGGTCAACTCCCGATACCGTTTCAATCTTTCAATCTCGACGCGAGCTTCCGCTCCGAAGCCGGGGGCACCGTTTCGAAAGGGTCATGAAGCGGTTTCGAATCGACGTGGGCGGAAGAGGCTTACTTTAGTCTTACGGAATTATCCGTTACGGCTGGTAGCCTGTCAACCCCCATTGAGGGGTACACAGTACAAGGGCGCACTCCTGTTTATAGATGAGCGGGCGGGCACTTTAAGATTCGGTTAGGCGTAGATGGCCATCAAGAGACGGCGGAATCTGGTGAATTGAGAAGAAAGCTGCCCCGGCGCACTAAGAGAACGTATGGACTTTTCCCTTCGGGCCCTCGGACAAGAAGTACTCAGCGAATGGCCGTACTTTCTGTACCTCATCCTGACCATTGTGTTTTCGGTCTGTTTTCTACGGGAACGCCGCCGCGAGATGAAGCACCTTGCCACGGCGGTCGATCGATTGCAGCGGTCTGTGGATTCCCTCCGCGACGAGCCTTGGACGAGAAAACTCGTTTCTTCGGGCCGACCGGAACGCCCCCTGCGAAGAATACTTTGACAGCGGCAATGGACTCACCCTGATTGCACGAGCTTGCGGGTGAATTTTAGCCAGACTGGCGAAGTAGTTTGACCAGTTCGCCGGGGTGGTCGGTTTGGATGCCGGTGGCGCCCCATTTCAGCGCTTCGAGCCAACTCGGCTCGTTGTCGTCGTTGCCTAAACGGTCGACGAAGACTCCTTTCCGGGCGGCTTTGGCAACGGCGATGATCTCGGGCGTGAAATCGCGGCGGTCAAAGGCGATAGTCTTTACGTTGAGTTCCGTGACGATGCGACGGGCTACTGCGGGGGACACCGCTTCGGGCATGGCGAGGTGACCGTAACCGGCCGTCGTTAGCTCCTTCGCCAGAGCTAGGCCGCCGTAGACTACGCAACGGTCCACCATTCCGTTCCGCTCGAGGCCCGCTATGATGGCGTCCGCCGGGATGCGCTTGGCGTCGAAGTAGACTCCGCACTTGCCTCGCATCGCCGATAGAGCCTGGTCGAGGGTCGGCACCCTGGTCTTGGCGAAGCCTGGTTTTTGGTTACTCGCATCGAGGTTCTGGACTTCAGCGAGGGTCATCTCGGCGATCTGGCCGTTGACTCCGGTGGTCCGCTCCGGGCCGGAGTCGTGCATGAGGACGAAGTGACCGTCCTTTGTGGTCCTGACGTCGATCTCGACCCAATCGGCTCCGAGGGCGATCGCTTTCTCGATGGCGGGGATCGTGTTTTCGGGGCATTCGATGTGCTCGCCGCGGTGGGCGATGACTTCGACGCGCGGAGCGGCGGCGGAAGCGAGGGCGGGGAAGTAGAGGAGGCCGCGACGGGTGAGCATGGGTGGGTTTTTAAAAGAAGATGCCAGGGCGACGATGCAGCCGAACTAGGTCGTGCTCAGGGGGACGCCAGAAGCATTGTACTGCGCGTGCGGCGGAAGCAGTCGGCCAATTGTACGGTATCGGGGAATCGCGGGCCGGTGCCGAACGCCGCGCGGTGGAACCGGCGGTCAAGTCTGCGCTCACTTGGTAAGGCGACTGGCTGGCGGTGAAGCCGCCGGGTTGGTTTGACGGCTTCGCAATCTGCCTGAATCGACATCTTTTGGAGAGCCAGGAAATCTGCGCATTCGGTTCGACGAGAGGCGGCGCACTCCGGTTCTCTCCTACTCTACCGGCGACACCCACACCACCGGCTCTGGCCTACCCGCTGCGCTCGTACGAAGCTATGACGTTTCCGTCACGCCCGCGACCGGTTTCTAGTACGTTGATGGAATGACGTTAGAACAGCGATCGGAGCTGAGCACAGTCGGGGCGGATGAACAAGTTGCGTTGTCATGGGCAAAGGCCCGTCGCGGTGCCATTTGGTGCCCGAGGGAAACCGGTTCACCGGATAAAAAAGTGACGGGAAATGGACGGCAAGTAGTACGCCTGATCGCGAAGTTCAACCGGGTCGGAGAGTGACCAGATGTAGACGAGGGCTTCTAACACGTCCCCAATGGACGCGTCTTGTGGCACGATCAGGAGCCCAGGACTGGATTTGCCTGCCGTGAGGCGCGCACGGAAGTGATCGATCATCGTGCGGCGGTCATGCGAGACCAGGACCCGGCCCTCCAGCGCGGCGCGGTCCAGCAGTTCAGGATCGCTTACTCCATCAAGACCGGCCTCCTGGGCGGAAACGAAGTCCATTGACGGCTCTCGGCGCCGGGCGGCTTTCACGATTCCGAATTTGAGGTCGTTGTCTGCCTGGAAACGAATGCTCAAGAGTGCCGCTCACCCTGAGCGGCGTCAGCCTTCGCGCGCTGGATCTTTGCCCACAACGCCGGGTTGGCCTGTTCAAGAGGAATAGCGGTGCCCTCGAATTCCTTCTTGGTGTCTTCGAGGTAGTTGTCGATCTCAGTCTGGTGGTCGAGATAGAAAGCAATTGCGCCGTAGATCTGGCCGCGCTTCAGCGAAGGAAAGTCTTCCTGAATGGCTTCCGGTGATTGGCCATCGTTGAATGAGTAGACGACGGAGTCGAGCGAAATTCGCGTCCCGGCCACGTAGTAGCCGCCGTTGCGTTGTTCGATGTATTCGCAGTGCATGGCCTTGCTCCTGTTTCGATTATACGAGACGGGGCCGAGTCCCGCTCCCTCTATCGACGATGTATCCACTTGTGAATACTCCCACCTGTGGGGAAACAGACCCTTACTAAGGGCGCCGGGGATGTCTTCAACTAGCTCGTTTCTCGCCTGCCGAATCGCGCAACTTGTGGCTGCGGTTGTAGACGATGGCGGCCCTCGGAACGTTCATCGAGAAGGAAGGACTAACGCAAGCCGGCGCGGCAATCCGCTTGCAGGTCAAGCAACCGCGCGTCTCCGACCCGCGGTCAAGCGTAGCGATGTCGAGCTGGTTCGAACTGTTCGCAATCGACAGCGGGGCGACGGTGACCAAATAAGAACAGGGAGAGTTGGCGACCGAAGTTGCCCTGCTGCTCGAAGTACGAATCGTACAGGACGTTGACGACAAAGCAGTGATGGACACTATTGCGCTATGGTTGAAGATGAGGTACCGAGGGCGGAACTAGTCGAGGTACCAACTAGAGGAACCTATGCCCAGCGTGATCAAAATCCCCCAGGAACTCGCGAGCGAACTCGATCGGCTGGCCGGGGCTGAGCATAAGCCCCGAACCGTTTATGCTATCGATGTGCTCTGGCGCGACGTGCAGCGCCATAAGCAACTCGAAGCCTTGCAGCTTTCCTCCGGAATCTGGAAAGCCACCGACCACCCCGAGCTGTCCCAGGGGAGCGCGCTATACGTCGAGCAGATGCGGGCCGAACCAGAGGAAAGGTTTGAAGACGCGATCCGCCGGAACCAAGGCCGCTGATGGCGATCCTGCTCCTCGATTCGACGGTCCTCTTCGATCATCTCAACGGAAGAAATGGCCGTACCGAACTCCTTAGCCGGCTCGTCTACCAAGGGCATCTCCTGGCGTGCTGCCCCGTAAACGTCACGGAGGTGTATTCGGGTCTTCGGGCTGGCGAGGAACAGGGAACCGAGGCCTTCCTGGACAGTCTGAAGTACCTCCCGGTGACCCCGGCAATTGCCAAACACGCCGGTCTCTTACGACGGGACTGGCGGGCGAAAGGACACACCCTTTCCTACTCCGATGTAACGATCGCCGCCGTTGCGATCGCGAACCAATCGCCTCTCCTCACCGACAACCAGAAGCATTTTCCCATGCCCGAGGTGAACCTGTTCGCGTGGCCGGATAGATAATTTTCGGTTTCAACCGGTAACGGTCTCATTAATAGAGAGTCCAGGGAACTGTCGATGTAGGGCCGCGCGAGCGGGCAAGGCGCAGCACCGTTGCGGTTGGGCTTTCGATTGGATAGAGTTTGGGCCTATGCGAACCGCACTGTTAGCTCGAAGGGCGCGTCTGTTGATGCCGGTGGCTCCGGCGATTTCGGCGGGGCCCTTGGCCCTCGCCGGCGGCAAGATGTGGCGGCTGCGGGAGCCGAGGGGGAGACTCTATAGCATCATCCGGCTAGATACCCGCAGTGGGGTTCATGGCTATGGCGAGGCCGGCGTCGTCGAAGTATCCGAGTTTCGCACTGCTATGGCCGCTCTGCAGGGCAGGGAAGCTACCGCTTATGAAACCGTGACGTTGACCGGGGCGTTGCAGGGCGCCGTGAATATGGCTTTGCTCGACATCGTCGGCAAGGCTACCCAGGCTCCTCTGTACCAAGTGCTCGGCGGGCCGACTCGGTTCAAAGCTCGGGCGATCGCCACGGTGAAGAATTCGAACAACGTAGAACTGGCACATGAGGCGGGGTTTCGCGCGTTCTCCGTCCCGCTGCCCACGCCTTTGTCGCCGAATTCGGGCAAGCAGTATGTGAATTTAGTCATGACCCTTTGGGAAGACTTGCAAAAGACCGGAGGAGATTTTGTGTTGGACGGCGGAATGCGGCTGTCTCCCGGCGATGCGCAGTCGGTGGCGGCGGCGCTGCAGAAAGAGCATCCGCTCTTTCTCGACGAGCCTTGCAAGCTGACGCATCTGCGGCAGGTGGCCAAGATCAGCGAGGAGACCGTAACCCCGTTGGGCTTTGGGCGGGAGTTCGATAGTTTGGAGCCGTTTCAGGATTTGCTGCGGGAGCAGACCGTGGACGTGCTGCGGCCAAGTCTGCATCGGTTGGGGATTTCGGCGATTCGCCGGGTGAGCGCCTTGGCGGAAACCTATTACACCGCCGTGGCGCCGTATCATGATGGCGGGCCGCTGGGGACGGCGGCGGGGTTGCAGTTGGCAGCTAGTTTGCCGAACTTTGTCGCGCTGCAAGTGCCGCGGGTTAGCCCGGCGGAGAAGAAGGCCCGGACCGAGATGATGTCGGGATGGGATGAGCCTGTGAAGGATGGCTTTTTTGAGCTGCCGTCGGGGCATGGGTTAGGGATGAAAGTGGATGAGAAGGCGTTGGATCGTTACGAGGTGAAACTGTGATGCGGAGACGTGGATTTTTAGGGCTCGCGGGCGCCGCACCGGCGTTGGGCGGTAAGTTTGTCGATTCCTGTGGCTGCGCGATGATGCCGCAGGCAGCGGCCGTAAGTGGGCCAATTGGGGCGGCAGCCTTCGAGAAAGTTGGTTCGAAGCTGCGGATTACGAACATGAAAGTCTTTGGGGTCTCGCTGACGCCGGATTCAGATAGACCCTACGTGTTCGTCAAGATTGAAACGAATCAAGGCCTGATTGGCTGGGGCGAAGGGACGCTGGAAGGCAAAGCGGCGGCGGTTATGGCTTGCGTCGAAGACTTTAAAGAGTTTCTGATTGGCGCGGACCCGATGCAGGTGGAACACCATTGGCAGTCGATGTATGTGCATAGTTTTTACCGGGCGGGGCCGGTGATCGGGTCGGCGATGGCGGGGATCGATCAGGCGCTTTGGGATATCCGGGGGAAGGAGCTGAACATGCCGGTTTATAAGTTACTGGGCGGGCCGTTTGATGCGCGGGGGGTGCGGGGTTACTATCATCTGCGGGCGCGGAACAAGGACGATTACCAACGCCTGCGGGAAGAGGCGAAGAAGCAGGGGATTACTTGCTTCAAGAGCGGCATTCCGGGTTACTACGAGTGGATCGATACGAATAAGAAGATTTCGGCGGCGGTGGCGGGGATGGCCGAGATGCGGGAGGGGTTGGGGCCGGACCTGGACATTGGAATCGATTTTCACGCGAAGACTTCGCCGAGCGTGGCTTCGATTCTGGTGAAAGAGGTGGAGGGGCTCAACC
>JBKJLJ010000984.1:0-7612 GCA_046597015.1 Bryobacteraceae bacterium | reverse complement strand
ATCGGTGTCGCTGATCAGCTTGGACCAGGTGTAGGATCCGAGGACGGACGCGCCTTGAGCGAAGCGCTTTTCCACCTTCAACTGCGCCGAGTGATAGATGGAATTACGATTCATGGGAGACGTGATGTTGAACGCGGTGTACTGTGGGAACGGCCGGAGAAGCTGGCCGCGCGAAACGTTCCGTTGCGCCAGCGCGCCTAGTTGGACCTCTCCAAAGAAAGGATTGGGCACCTGATCCAACAACCGCGCGCCCTGGGATAAAAACTGATCGGGAAGTTGATTCATCGGCTGGGCGGGGCCGGGCAAATGTGTGCCCTTCGATCCGGCGTAGGCGACTTCAAGAGCGACGCCGCCAGGAAGTTCCCGCTGGATATCGAAGTTCCATTGTTGGACCTGGGCGCGAGGATCACTGTAGACTGGCGCCGAGATGCCTTGGCCGTAGAAGAGCCGCTGCAAGTTCGCACTGCGGCCGGGAGCGGAGACGATGCCGCTGGGGAACGGATTCGATAGGCGATCGGCCGGGGTTATGGAGCCGTCGACCGTACCCAGGAACGGCGTGGTGTAGGCGTTAGAAATATCGCCGTTCGGAGAGGTGCCGAAGGCCACTTCGGTAGGCAGGAAGAAGAGGCCGTAGCCGGTGCGGAACACGGTCTTGTTACTCAGGCGGTAGGCCAGGCCAAGACGGGGCGAGACTACGTTGCTTTTTTGGGTGTTGTTCCGGCTGGGGCTATCCGGCGAATTGACCAAACCGGGACGACCGGTGAACTGGAGCCCGCCGCGGCCGCTTAATTCGTTAGGGGCGTTGGGCAGTAACACCACCAGGCGATCGTACCGTTCCGACCATGGGCCCATCTGTTCCAACCGCACGCCGTAGCTGAAAGTGAGCCGTGAGCCGATCTGCCATTGGTCACCGAAGTAGTACGCGCCGTAGATCATTTGTCCGGCGACGAAGCTATTGTGAGTCAGCCCCCCGCCGGAACCCATTCCCAGGAGAAATGACGCAAAACCGTTGCCTGTTCCCGCGGCCGCCAACGGATTGGCGGATGTCATCAATGCGTCGAAGTTGAACGAGCCGGAAGGGTTGTTCTGCTGATAGTAGTTGTGGGTCAAACGGCGCCCCTCACCGCCGAACTTCAAGGTGTGCTTGCCCCAGATTTTGGTCATTCCGGGCATGATGGAGAAGATGTCGTTGCGGGCGACGATGGTGCTGCCGGTGCCGTTGGTCCCGAACACGCCGTTGTAGCCGGTGACAATGGGAATGGGATGAACGCGCACGGCGACGGCGTTATTCAGCGCGGCCGGCCAACCCAACTGGGTCAAATCGAAGCCGACGGTCGCCGATATGCGGTCATAGCTGAAGCGGGTGAAGGAGAGACGCAAGTCGAGAAAGGTACTGGGATTGATGGAGTACGTATCGCCCAGCACGGCCTGGTTGGTGTTCATGGTTTCGGTGCATCGATCGACGCAGGTTTTCGTCGCATACGGATCAATCGGCAGGTTCAGGTTCTTCCAAAATGTGTAACGAAAGAAACCGCGCTGCTTGTCCGAAAACGTATGGTCGACGCGCCCGTTGTACTGCGCTTGCTCTCCGCCGACACTGGCGTTCGCGGTGAAGTTATTGACGGCTGTGAAGGGGAGGCCGGGGCCGGTTGCGCGGCCCCACAGGTTGGTCATGACCGCGGCCGCGCGGTCAATCCGATTCGCAGGAACGATGTTGCCGGGGAAGGGGGTGCGGCTGATCACCTCGGCACCGGCGGCGTTGGTTGCGCAGGCGGGATTGCCCAGCCGTCCGCAGGTGGTGAGCGGATCGTAGATGGGGATTACCGCCCCGGCCCCGTTGCGGAAGTTCGAGAAGTCGCCGCCCCGCATCGGATCCGTCGGCACCGAGAAGACGTACGATTGGCCCTGGCGCAGATTGAAGCCCTCATACGAGCCGAAGAAGAAGGTTTTGTCTTTCCGGATGGGGCCGCCCAGATTCGCTCCATATTGATTTTGCGAGAAGGCCGGCCGTTGCACGCCGGCGCGATTGTTGAAGAAAGTGTTGGCGTTCAACGCCCGGTTGCGGAAGTATTCATAAGCGGCACCGTGGAAGCTGTTGGTGCCGGATTTGGTAGTCATGTTGATGACGCCGCCGGCGAAGCGGCCGAACTCCGGGCCGAGGCTGTTGGTCTGCACTTTGAATTCCTGCACGGCGTCCTGCGTGGGCACCAGCGCGGTGAGATTCACGTAGCCGGCATTCACCGGGGCCCCGTCGATGAAGGAGGCGCTCTGGTTGGCCTGTCCGCCGCCAATCTGAAAATTGCCCCAGGCAAACGGGTTCGTTCCGGTGGGGGTGCCGCCGGATTGGCCGCCCGGAACAACGCCGGGCACCAATGCCACCAGGGCGAAAACGTTGCGTCCGTTCAGCGGCATTTCCAGCACTTTGCGTGCCTCCACCACGTGACCAAGCGAGGCGTTCTCCGTCTCCATCAGGGGCGTTTGTGCGGTGACTTCCAGCGTCTGCGTCACATCGCCGACCTGCATCGCCACGTCGATGCGGACCATGCTTTGGACTTCCACCGCAATGTTGTCGCGAAGGAAACGGCGGAAGCCGATCTTCTCCACTTCGACGCGATACTGTCCCGGCGTCAGGTTGATGAACTGGTAGTTGCCCGAACCATCCGTTTGCGCAGTGCGACGATCCGACGTCCCGGTGTTGACGAGAGTAATGCTGGCGGACGGCACGGACGCGCGAGTGCCGTCACTCACGGAGCCCACAATGGATCCGAAAAAGGATTGCGCGAGTAGGACACCAGACCCGGGAATGGCTAGCGCGAGGAGAGTTAAGAAACGCATCGGTGACCTCTTTTCACTGAAATCGGCATGGACGGGGCCTCTGACGAGGCTCCAATCCCGCGTGGACTATATCATGAACTTTCTACGGAAACCAGGGGTGGCTTTTGCCTTTGGGTAGCGTCTTTGGACGCGCCGCTACTTCGGGAAAACTCGCGCAAAACGGAATCGCTCCGGCACCGCCAGGATGGGTGAGTTCCTCGCTCGCTCGAGCCATGCCTTCGCGCTATGCGCTTTTGAGCGCTGGTCCGTGAGTACATCGAGAACCAGAAAGGGGGCGAAGATGATCAGGGGTCTATGATCACCACGCCCGCGGAACCCTGAGCCGGCTCTTAGCCGGGAGAGCCCTCCGGCGACTTTAGCCCGCCCCACGACTTTCGGCCGCAAGCACCACCACGTGTACGTGGTGTTTTTTAGGGTGGTTGTTTAGGGTTGACTGGGGTACCAATTGGGTGATAAGGTCATCAATGCGACACACCCCTTGAGTCGTTTCGACTCGGGCGTGTCTCATGCGTCCGGAATTTTATCGAGCATGAAGCAACCCCATTTCGTCGTCGTCATCGCCCATTCCGTCCACGGCCGCCTGCGCCGAGTCCATTTGTCGCATACCGTGCTGTACACCGTTTTGACGCTGGCGTTGATTGGCTCCTTTACGGTGGTCGGTTTCTTCTCCTCTTACGCCCGGATGGCGTGGAAGGTAACGAACTACAACAGCCTGCGGGATGAAGTCTCTTCGTTGCAACGGCGTTATCAGGATCTGCAGCGGTCGACCGAACAGACCAAAGAGCAGTTGGCCACCCTACAGATGCTGGCATCGGAAGTTTCGATGGTTTACGGAATCAAGGAACGGATGGACGGGCCGCAATCGATTGCCGCGGAAGGGAAGCTGATGCCAACCTTTCAAGAATCGATTGAGCAGTACGACCTGTTGCGGACGACGCGGGTCTTTAACCCTGGGACGCGACGGATCAATCAGCTTTGGCAGCAGAACGTGGTGCCGAGCATTTGGCCGACCAATGGGCGTTTGCTGAGCTCTTTTGGATCTCGTACGGATCCGTTTACGGGTGGCTCATCGTTTCATCCCGGTGTCGATATTTCGTGTACGACCGGTACCCCGATCAAAGTGGCCGCAGATGGAATCGTGCGGTCGGCGGGGTGGAGCGGTGGCTATGGCAAGTTGATTGTCATTAGTCACGGTGGCAATTTAGAGACCTACTACGCACACATGTCCTCGTTTGAAGTGATCCCCGGACAAGAGGTGCGTCGGGGCCAAGTCGTCGGGCGGAGCGGCAGCACGGGTCGGGCAACGGCTCCGCATCTTCATTACGAAGTTCGGCAGGGTGGTGCTCCGATTAACCCGTACAAGTACCTGGCAAAGTCTCTCGTAGTGGGGACCGTGCAGAAGGACCTGCCTTTCTAATAGAATCTTTGAGGGTAGTAGAAGGGCCCTTGAGATGAATTCGAACCAACTGCGATTGATGGCCGCCTCGACCGGGGCGTTGCTGCTGGTGGCCGCCAGCTATAGAACACAGACGCCGCGCGTGATGTCGGACACCGCTAACGCTTTTCTGGCTTCCTTATCGGCTGAGCAAAAGGGAAAAGCTGTATTTGCCTTTGAGGACGATGAGCGCAAGAACTGGCACTTCATTCCGAAGGTACGGAAGGGACTGCCGTTGAAGCAGATGTCGCATGAACAGCGGCACTTGGCGCAAGCCTTGCTGAGCGCGGGGGTATCGCAGCAGGGCTATCAAAAGGCGATGAGCATTATGAGCCTGGAGGATATTTTGCGCCAGTTGGAGAAGGATACGGCCGGCCGGCGGGATCCGGAACAGTACTTCTTTTCGATCTTCGGCACGCCGTCGGAAGGCGGGACCTGGGGCTATCGCGTGGAAGGCCATCATTTAGCCTTGAACTGGACGATTGCGAAGAACCGGGTTGCGTCGAGCCCGATGTTCTTTGGGACGAATCCGGCGGAGATCAAGGAAGGGCCGCGGAAGGGGTTGCGGGTGTTGGGCCGGGAAGAGGACTTGGGCCGCGACCTGCGGGCCGCGTTGACGGCGGAGCAGGTGAAGACGGCGGTGGTTGCGGAGGTGGCTTACAAAGACATCTTCACGATGGCCGATCGGGTGGCGGCGTTGAAGGGTCAGCCCAATGGCTTGCCGGCGGCGAAGATGACGGGCAAGCAGAAGGAGATGTTAGCGGCGTTGCTCGACGAGTACGTTGCGAATGTTCCGGAGCAGGCGGCGGCAACGCGGGCAGCGCAGGTGAAGGCGGCGGGGACCAATCTGTACTTTGCCTGGGCGGGTTCGGCGGCGAAGGGCGAAGGCCATTATTATCGGGTGCAGGGCCCGACGTTCCTGGTGGAATACGACAACACGCAGAACAACAACAATCACGTCCACTCGGTTTGGCGCGATTATGCGGGGGACTTTGGGGTGGATTTGTTGGGCGATCACGTAAAGGCCAACCACTCGAAGGAGTAAGCCAAGTTAGACTAGAGGGATGGTTTCTCGCCGCGCGCTTCTCTTTGTGATGGGCGCGCGGCCTATTCTTGCGGCCAGCGGTAAGGGGCAGGAGGCGGCGGGTGACCGGCAGCGGTTTCTGGATCCGACGACCGAGTTTGAGGTGGTTCGGTTGACGAGCCCGGAGTTCGTGAGCATCCTGCCTTCGAACACGGGGCGGACGATTTCGCGGCGGGCGGATTTTCTGATTTGTGGCTCTGACCGCGGGCAAGGGATGCAGGCTTACCGGATTGAGACGAAGACCGGGAAAACGCGCCAGTTGACGGAGCTTGCGGCGCTGGAGCCGGAGACGATGACGCTGGCGGGTGGGGACCGTTGGCTGTACGCCATCGATGGGGTTCGGTTGCTGCAAATTAATGTGGGGACTCTCCGGGAGCGGGTGATCGCCGAGATGACGGCGAGTGGGCGGAAGCTGAGTGTGTCCGAGGATGGGCTGAACGCGGTGTTTGCTGAGAAGGACGGTGCGAAGACGCGGCTTCGGTTCACTCCGACGGGGAAGCCAGGGTTGCAGACGGTGGCGGAGTTTGAGGGTGATTTGACTGAGGTGGGGGTTCGGCCGAAGCGGGCAGGATTGTTTTATGTGCGGGATGGCGGCTTGTGGCTGGCTAGTTTTGACGGGAAGGAGAATCGGCAGTTGAAGACGCCGAGCGGGCAGGTGTTGGAGGCGCAGTGGTCTCCGGATGGCCGGGCGGTTTTGTATCTGTTGCAGCCGGGGGAAGGGGCGGGGCGGTTGAACGAGATCCACGAGTATGCGCCGGATGCGAATATCGACTTGATGCTGGCGAAGACGAGCCAGTTTGTCCGGTTCGCTCCGAACGGGGACGCGACCGTGTTTCTGGGGGCGAGTGGGAGCAAAGCACAGCCTACGCTGTTGTTGCTGCTGCGGGCGGTGCGGCGCGAGTTGACCTTGTGTGAGCACAAGTGCTCGGACCCTCGGTTGGCGAATCCGACGTTTGCGCCGAACTCGCAGCGGATCTTTTTCCAAACGGACCGGCACGGGAAGATGGTCATCTACACGATGACGGTGGATCGGTTAGTGGACCCGACCGAGGACGCGACTCAATAGCTGGGCCGTACAGCTAGTACTGGTGACGATGGGTTGAACCGCGGCGTTGGGTTGGCGCGGAGGGGTGGGGCTTGTGTTTTGCCGCGATTTGTTCAAGAATTTAGGCAATGGGTCGAAGCGTTAGACAACGGCCCGCAGGATTTGGCCGTACTGAACGTGCTAGAGGTCCGGCAAGACTATGCTGTTATTTGCGTCGAAAGCGTTAGACGAGGAGTGTGCTGTGCAGTTCACCTCACAGATTGCCCGGTTGAATAGCGCGGTGGCGCTAGAGCGGTTGGGTGGCGACGAAGAGCTTTTACGGGAAGTGGCGCGATTATTTTTGGATGAATATCCGGCGCTGCTGGTGGAGATTCGGGAGGCTGTGGCCGCGAGGGACGCGGATGGCTTGCAGCGAGCGGCTCATAGTTTGAAGGGGTCGGTGTCGAACTTCGGGGCCGATGCTGCGTACAACGCTGCTTTCGTGTTGGAGATGATGGGTCGTACCCGGAATTTGGCCGAGGTGGAGCGGGGGCTTGCAGAGTTGGACGAAGCGTTGCAATATATTCATCCGGCGTTGTTGGAATTGGCTGTCGAAAGCGCATAATATCTTCGTTTGTTGCGTGGGGCAAAGGGGCCCCATTTGCTATAGTGAAAGTTCACTATGGCGGTTATGGACGTAGTTTGCGCGCACAGCCCTGATTCCGATGATGCGTATATGTTTTACGGTTTGGCCACGAAGAAAATTCGTTCCAAGCTGGTGAACTTTAGGCATGTCCTTGATGACATCCAAACGCTGAACAAGAAGGCGATGGTCGGTGAGTACGAGTTGACGGCGATCTCGTATCACGCCTACCCGTACGTAGCGGATAAGTACTTCGTGATGGCGTCAGGATCCAGCGTGGGCGACGGTTACGGTCCGGTGATTGTGTCCAATCACCCGATGACGCCCGAGGATTTGAAGGGCAAGCGAATCGCGATTCCCGGCCGGATGACGACGGCGTTTTTGACGCTGAGCATTTTCCAGCCGGACTTCATTCCGGTGGAAGTTCCGTTTGACAAGATTCTGGACGTCGTGAAGGATGGGGCGGCGGACGCCGGTCTGGTGATTCACGAAGCGCAGTTGACGTATGCCCGAGGCGGTTTCCATCAAATTCTCGACTTAGGGAAGTGGTGGAAAAAGACGCAGGGCATGCCATTGCCGTTGGGTTGCAAC
>JBKJLJ010000555.1:0-8447 GCA_046597015.1 Bryobacteraceae bacterium | reverse complement strand
GCGTTCGCCGAGGCGGCGGAGGCCGGCGAGATGGAGGGCGCGGAGGGCGAGGCGGAAGTCGCCGCGGGCGGCATATTCATCGGCGAGGGCGAGCCAGGAGGCTTCGGGGAGGGCGTCGGGACGGAGGTCTTCGCGGGTGAGGTCGGGGGTGGGAAGAGCGATGGCGGTGACGGTGGGAGGAAGGGACGGGCGGCGGTTGCGATAGAGATAGAAGCCGAGGCCGAGCACGAGGACAACGGCGAGGCCGATGAGGATGTTCTGGGTGGCTTGGGGGCTGAGGCCGGCGGTGGGGAGTTGGGGGGGCTTGTCCTTCTTGGGACGGATCCACTCGAGGAGATCGTTGATGAGGCGAGCGATGGCGCGGAGGCTGCGGAGGATCCAGCTTTCCTGGGTGGCTGTCGAGTCGGGCTCGCGGGGTTGGCGGAAGGCGAAGCCGGGTTCGCGTTGGGTTTCCTGGATGCTTTGTTCGATTTCGCGAGATTCTTGCGCGGCGAGGGGGGTGATGAGAATGAGAGCGGTGGCTAGGACGCGAAGGGCGGCGAGGAGGTCGATGCCGGATTTGCGGGCCTCGTGGAGGAAGATGCGGCGGGCGGAGATGGCGTTGCAGAGGGGGTCGAGGACGAGGTAGGTGAGCAGGCTGACGACCCAGAAGCTGGGCAGGTTGAACATCCGATTTTCGATTCGGCCGAAGGAGGTTTCCCAGCCGAAAAAAGCCCGAAGGAGGGTGGGGAGAAAGAGCCAAAGGGCGAAGAGATTGATCCAGAGCAGAAGGCCGCCGGCGAGGAGGAGGGAGAGCTCCCAGCTTTGGAGAATGACGTCGCGGGTTGCGTGGGCGAGGGCTTGGCGGGGCGAGGAGGCGGAAAGGGTTCGGTAGAAGGTGACGGCTGGCGCCAGGGGGAAGAAGAGCAGGGCGGCAAGAGGGAGGACGATGAGGGCGGTGGGTTGGAGGGCGAGTTGCGGGCCGAGGCGGAGGGGTGGGGGAGGGGCACCGAGGGTGCGGATGAGTTCGCCCTGGAAGTAGGCTTCGCCGACTTGCTTGAGAAGATAGGCGGCGGCGACGGCGAGGGTGAGGGCGGCGGCGTGTTCGGAGTAAAAGGCGTCGAAGGAGGCGGCGAGGAGGAGCCGGCCGAGGAGGTAAGCGAAGGGAAGGGTGCAGAGGGCCCAGATGGTCCAGGCGCGGGGAGAGGCGCGGCGGAGGAGGGCGGCGGCTTCGTCCGCGGATTCGGTCCAACTGGTTTTCATCCGGAAGCTCGCAGGAAGAGTTCGCCGAGGCCGAGGAAGAACGCCCAGGTGAGGAGGAGGCCGCCGCAGACACCGAGGGTCCAGGCGAGCTTGGGCCAGAGCGGGGAGGGGGCGGCGGGGATGCCGGATTGCTTGGCGAGGCAGGGGAGGCAGAGCATGCGGCCGTCGTGTTCGGTGATGCATTCCCGGCAAAAGGATTGGCGGCAGTTGGGGCAGCGAGCGATGGCTTCGCGGACCGGATGTTGCTGGCAGCGGAGTTGGGCGATCATACCGGGTCCTTGGGCGGGTCCTTGGCCGGGTCTTCGGCGGAGTAGCCGATCCAGCCGGCGAGGGCGGCCGCGAAGAGGCGCCAGCCGATGGCGACGGCGAGAAGGACATTGCGCCAGTTTTCAAACTGGAGGGTAAGTTGAGCGAGTTCGAGTGAGAAGGTAGGGCGGCGGAATTCGAGGGCGACGTAGACGAGATGAAGCAGGGCGTCTAGGATCGTGATGACGATGAGAATGGGCGGGACGACTTGATAGACGCGCGCACGGCTCCAGAGAGCGATGGCGAGGAGGAGGGTGGTGGGGAAGAGAAAGATTTGGAGCGTGATGAGCACTTCGCGGGCCCCAGTAAAACGGGCGGAGAGGACGGTTGAAAGGGCGGTGACGAGCAGCGTGGCGCTAAGGGTGTACCAGAGGGTTCGGGAATGCGAAGAGAGATCGGGGGCGGAGCTGGGAGTGATGGGGGGAAGGCTGTTCGGGACGGTGGGGAGGCCGGCTTGGGCGGCTTGCACGCGACCGAGAATATGGGGCAAGGCTTGATCAGTGGCGCGTTTGGTGGAGAGGGCGAGGAGTGTCCATTCGCCGGAGAGGGTCAAGAGGCGGGCACGGCAGCGTTGGCCCCGGATGAGGGAGGGGAGACTTGCGAGGAGGCTGAGAAGAGGGAGGGCGGTGAAGACGAAGCGTCCCGTGAGCAGGGCGAGCAGGAAGAGGAGCGCCGAGGCGGCCAGCCAGACGATGCGGGGGGTTGTCCAGAGCGGTAGATGGGTGAGGGTGAGGGAGCGGATTTCGGCGTAGGGGAAGCGCTGGTATTCCTGTTGGACCCTGGTGGAGGTGACGTGGAGGAGATGGTCGTCGCCGTCGTAGAGCGCTCCGCTGCGGAGCACGCCGGGGGACCAGGGGGTAAGAGGGCGGTAGGGGCTCATGGCGTCCCTCGGGAGCTATAGAGGGCAAAAGCAACGAGGGCGAAGAAGATGCTCATTCCGAGCACGGAGAAGAGGAGGGCGAGCCAGCGGTAGGCGGCGCTGCGGGGGACGGCGGTGCGGGTGCGGCTCCAGGTGGCGAGGGTATAGACGGCGGCGACGGGGCCGGTGAGGAGGGGGAGGACGACGGTAAGGGCCGGGAGGGTGGCAAGCGAGAGTCCGATGCCGTCGTGAAGGGTGGCCCGGCGGGCAAAGGCGGGGTCTCGATCGGCCGAGAGGCGGGCGAAGCAGGTGTTGCAGACGGCGTGTTCGCCGGAACCGGAGGCGCAGAGGTGGCAGACGAACCGTCCACAGCGCGAGCAGGCTAGGTCGGCTTGATTGGCGGGATGGTGGAAGCAGGAGGCGGCGTTTTCGTCGGAGATGGGGGTGGGAGGGAGGCCGACGGAGTTGGTCCAAGCGGCGGGGAAGACCCACGCTTCAACCGGACGGGCGCATTTCGAACAGGGCGCGGGGGAGCTGTTCCAGGTTTCGAGGGGGATGGGTTGGCCGCAGTCGTAGCAGCGGGGAGCGGCGGTCATTTTTTCACCACCCGGGTGTCGACGATCATGTCGTGGAGGGTTCGTTTTTCAGGGTCCCAGAGGGGGAGGAGGTAGCCGATGCCGAGAGTGAGGCCGGTGATGTATTGGGCGAAATATCGACCGGTGGCGCGGCCCTTCGAGAGTCGGTTGCCTTCGCCATCGACGATTTGGAGTTCGAGGATGAGCTTGCCGGGGGTGCCGCCTTTGCGGTAGACGAACCAGATTTCGTAGATGCCCTGAACGGCGAGTTGGGTAAGGACGGTGGCGGCGTAGATGACCAGGAAGCGGCCGTTTTCAAAGTCGGTGGATTTGCCGAGTCCGACGGTGAAGAGCATGGGGATCTGTACAATCAGGTTGACGACCGCGAGGATGACGCCGTCAATCATGCGGGCGGCGAAGCGGGTGCCCCAGCTGGCATAGGAGGCTTGTCCGGGGAGGAAGGCCGCGGATTCGCGGAGTTCGGCGAGATGGCGGGGTTTGCAGTAAGCGCAGACTTCGACGCCGCCCCAGGCCGCGAGCAGGTTTTCCGGAAAGCGGTTGGAGCAGCGGGCGCAGGGGCGCGTCACCGCGGCGGGAGCGGAAGGGGCCAGCAGATCGGCGAGGGGAGACCACCCTGGTGCCCCTTCGCGCCAAAGGAGGGCGAGGGGGCCGAGCGTGCCGGCGAGGGCGAGATCCCTGACTTGCTGCTCTTCGAACGGACCTTGTTGGGTGCCGTTCTGCCACGTGTACCAGGTCAAGTCCCCAGTATAGCCAGAGTTATACTAAATCCAGCCGGGCACGAGATCCGTACAGATTACAGGACCATGTATTTTTTTCCGATCTTATTCGCGGCGCTCGATTCCGAGTCTGATCGCGCCTTAGCTGAGCGGCTGAAGGCCCGGGAACCGGAAGCGTTGCGGGAACTCTACGATAAGTATGGCCGGATGGCGTATGCGCTGATTTTTCGGGTGGTTCGCAATGCGGGCGTGGCGGAAGATTTGACCCAGGAGACCTTTCTGCGGGTGTGGAACCGGATGGCGGGATTTGACCATCAGCGGGGCGCGATTGGGCCGTGGGTCCTGACGGTGGCGCGGAACCGGGCCATTGATTATTTGCGGTCGGTGGACGGGCGGATGACGCAGAACGCGATTGAGTTAACGGGGACGGAGTCGCCGGCGTTGTTTGTCGATATGGAGTCGACGATTATGAACGCAGAACGGGCGAAGCAGTTGAAAGAGGCGTTTCGGAAGTTGAACGAAAACCAGAGAACGGTGATTGAGTTAGCCTACTTCGAGGGTTTGTCGCAGACGGAGATGGCGGAGAAGTTGCGGCAGCCGCTAGGGACCGTAAAGACTTGGGTGAGGACGGCGTTGCGGACTCTGCGGGAAGAGTTAGAGGAGCCGGCACTGGTATGAGCGAAACGAATCGAGACAGCATGTACGAGTTGTATGCTCTGGGGCTGCTGGAGGAGCCGGAGCGTTCAGAGATTGAAGCGGAGTTACGGAGCGGATCGGCGGAGGCGGAGCGGTTGTTGCGGGCGGCCATGGTGACGAACGCGATGATTTCGACGATGGTGCCCGACGTGGAACCACCGGTACGATTGCGGCGGCGGATCTTGGCGGCGGCGGGGGTGGAGGAGAAGACCGGGTGGACTTGGTTCGGGGCCTGGGGATTGGCGACGGCCGGTCTGCTGGGTGGGTTCGTTTTTTATAGCACCGAGAGCGGACGGCTACGGAAGGACACGTTCGAGACGAAGAAAGAGCTGGCGGTGACGCAGGCGCAGTTGCGGAAGACGGAATCGACGCTGGCGTTTCTGCGGGCGCCGGGGACGACGGTGCTGAACACGAGCGGGGGCGAGGAGCGGAAGGCGGTGGCGCGGGTGTTTGTGAACCCGGAGCGCGGGGTGCTGCTGTTTGCGAACAATTTGCCTAAGCTGGACAGCGGGAAAGTATTTGAGATGTGGCTCGTGCCGAAGAGCGGCGCACCACGTCCGGCGGGAACGTTCCGGGCCGATGAGGCGGGCGGCGCGGTGCATTTAAACGTGCAGGGATTCGAGTTGGCCGGGATCGCGGCGGTAGCGCTCTCGGTAGAGCCAGAGGGCGGATCGCCGGCTCCGACGACGACGCCGTTTTTGGTGACGGGCGTTTAGGTTAGGGCGGAACCTGCCAGGCGCCGTTGACTTTCCAGGGGCTGGTGACGGCGGTGCGGGTTTGGAGGGCCATCCAGACGACCTTGCTGCCGGCGAAGGCGGACTTGAAGGTTAGATTCAAGTTGAGGCTGAGGCGGGTGCCGGTGCGGGTGACGGTGGAGCCGCTCATGCTGAGTTGGCACTGGGAGTTCGACAGGGTCGCGTTGCCGGAGAGGGGGACAAAATTGATGGTGCTGGCGTCTCCGTTGTCAGGGTAAATCCCGATGAGGTTACCGGGGGCGTAATAGACGATGTAGCAAGCGTTACGGCCGTCGAGGGCGGTGTTGACCAGCGCCCAGAGCGTTTGGAGATTGGCGTTGCTGGTTTGATCGTCGTAGTCGAAAGTTATGATGCCGCCGGAGGAGTTTCCGGCGGGCGGGGTCATGGCCGCCGGATTCGGAAAGGTCGTGGCTCCGCCGGGGACTAGATGGAAGCCGCTGGAGGACCAGCCGGAGTTGAGGCCTTGGTCATCGCGGGCGGCGAGGTAGACGATCTTGCTGCCGGTGAAGGTGGATTTGAAGGTGATGTTGAGGGTTAGGGTGAAGCTATTGCCGGAGCCGACGGCGGAGGAGCCGGTACCGTTGACGGTGCACTGGCCATTCGAAACGGCGTTGGCGGTGCCCAGGACGAGGGGGGCTGAGAGGCCGTCGCCGGGCCCGAGGTCGTTAACCAGGAAGAGGACACCGGCGGGGACGGAGTAGGCGATGTAGCAGGCGTTGCCGCCGTCGAGGGCGTTGTTGATGAGGGCGTTGAGGACGCCGAGACGGCCGAAGCCGGTGGGGTTGGAGAATTGGAGGACGAAGGATTTGGTAAGGCCGGAGCCGCTGATGGGTAGGGGAAGGGAGATGGACGGCGGTGCTGCGGAGATGCCGACGCTGGCGGAGGAAGAGGCGGCGGCGAGATCGGCGGTGGGGTCGTCGCTGTCGGTGGTGGCCCAGTTGCTGAGGGTAACGCCATCGCCGAGGGTGGGGCCGACGGTAGCATTGATGACGGCGCTGCGCGATTCGCCGGGGGGGATGTTGCCGAGGGGGATGGTGATTTGGCCGTTCGATTCAGTGCAGGGAACGGAACAACTGCGGAAGACCAGGCCCGTGGGGAGGTTGTTGCGGATCTGCGTGTTGTTGGAGGCAACTTCGGTTTCGTTAGCTACCGTGGCGGCGATGGCGAGGGGCGCGTTGACGGTGAAGAGAGCGCGCTGCCCCTGCGCCTTCGCCGAGGACGATGCGGGCGTGGGGGAGAGGATCGTGGAGAGGCGGAGGTTGATGCGACGCTGCACGCTGGCTGGCTCCCGGTAACGCGGGACGGGGGCGTTGCCGCGGGCGACGCTGACCGCGCTGAAGGGGCCGAAGCCTCCGCTGAGGAAGGGCAGGAGGGCCGTGAACTGCGGGTCGGAGGCCCCTTGGATCAGCAGGGGGAACGTGAGGGTTTCGACGAGCAGGGGGTCGGCCGAGAGGAGTTGCCAGACGGCGGTGACGGTGCCGGAGACCGGTACGAGTTCCTGCGAGACGCCGCCTGCGAAGCCGGTGCCGATGATGGGAAAGCCGCCGAGTCCAGAGGGGTCGGCCGAGATGAGTTGGGCCTTGCCGGGACCTTCAAAGGGGAAGGTGGGGGCGAAGATTTTCACTCCGGCGGGAACGTTGCGGAGGGTCAGAACAAGCCTGGTTGGGGCGGCGACATCGGCACCGGCGCGGAAGGCAGTGCCGAAGCCTTCGCGGAAGAGGATGGGCACGGAGCGGAGGTTAGCGTTCGAGGTGGTGAGGGGGGCGCCTTGTTGGAGAGAGAGGCCGGGGAGGACGATGGCGGCGGTGACGAGTGGGTTGGCGACAGGAATGGGGTAGGTGGCATTGAAGCGGAGCCCGGCGGTGAGCAGCGCGGAGGCGAGGGTGGCGGTGGGGGCGATGAGGCTCGCGTCAGCGCGCAGGTTCGAGAAGCGGAAGGTGACCGTTCCAGCCGGGGGGCGGACGGCGGGCCAACGAACGCTGTTATAGCCGGTGAGTTGGGCCAAGGTGGGCGGGCCGTTGTTGATGGAGAGGGCTGGCAGGTCGGCACCATTGGTGACGTTCGAGTTGAGGGTGAGTTCGAGGTCGGCGACGAGGCTGGCGGGGAGGGCGGTGCAGGTGAGGAACAGGTCGCCGAGGAGCTCGGTGCGGCCTTCAGCGGCGACGGTGGTGGGGTTGGCCGTGAAGGTGCAGGCGGCGGTGGCGGTGGCTCCGGCTTGCGTGACGACGAAGGGTTGGCCAGCGATCGTCAGTGAGGCGGAGCGGGAGGCGGAGGTGGGATTGGCGAGGACGGAGATGGCGACAACGCCTTTTCCAGAGGCGGATGCGCCGGAGGGAATGGTGACCCACGGTACAGGGCTGGAGGCCGTCCAGGCGCAGCCGGCGTTGGCGGTGACGTCGATACTGAAGTTGGCGGTGGCGAAGGAGGTGGACTGCGTCGATTGGGAGAGGACGAATGTGCAAGGTGCGAAACCGGCCTGGGTGAAGGCTAGAGTTTGGTCGCTGACGGTGATTGTGGCGGAACGGCCGGCGGAGGAGGGGTTAGGGTCGGCGACGAAGGGGAGCGAGGCGTTGCCGTTGCCGGCGGAGGGGGAAGTGAGGCGGAGCCACGGCGCGGAGGAGGATGATGTCCAAGCGCAGAGATTGTTGGAGGCACCGATGGCGACCGTGCCGGAGAGGCCGGCCGCGGTGGCGGCGGTGGCGGAAGCGGTGAGGCCAAACTGACAGACGGGTCCGGATTGGTTGACGGAAAAGGGTTGGCCCCCGATCGTGAGGAGGGCGGAGCGGGCCGCGGTGGTGTTGTTCGCCTGGACGTTGAACGTGATGTTGGCGGGGCCGGAGCCAGCGGCGACGGAGGAGAACGCAATCCACGGGACCGGACTGGTGGCGGCCCAGACGCAGCCGGGGGGCGCGGCGAGAGTGACGGAGCCGACGGCAGCGGTGACGGGTAACGTGACGGCGGACGGGAAGAGGTCGTAGCCGCAGGTGCCGGGCGGGGCGACGATAAAGCTAAGGGGCGGGTTGGCGTAGAAGCCGAGTCTATTGGCGGCTGGCGCGGTGTAGCCGAGCCAAGCCTGATACGTCCCGACGACGGGTACGGCGGTGGCGGGTACGGCGAGGCGGAGTTGCGTGCTGCTCAGGCGCTCGATGGCACCGGTGAAGGGGCTGGAGTTGGGGCGTAGGAGATGGATGTAGTCCTGAGCGTCGAAGTTGGTACCGTTGAGAACGAGGGGGAAGGCGGTGTTGACGGGGACGACATTGGGCGTGGCGAAGTTGAC
>JBKJLJ010000454.1:0-3553 GCA_046597015.1 Bryobacteraceae bacterium | reverse complement strand
AGATCGGAGCGGTGATCGACAGTTAGCCCCTGTGCTTGCTCTGGCGACATGTAGGCCGCAGTCCCGAGCGTGGTGCCCTCCCGCGTGTGGAGGGAATCCCCTTGCATTTTCGCGAGGCCGAAGTCCATCACCTTGGCTCGGCCATCCTCGGTCAACATGATATTGGCGCTCTTGATATCGCGGTGAACGATGCCTTTCTTGTGCGCCGCTTCGAGCCCTTCGGCGGTCTGGATGGCAAGTTCCAGCGCCTCGGTTATCTCGAGCCGCCCTTCCTTCAGGCGGGCTCGCAGCGTGCGCCCCTCCACGTATTCCATTTCGATGAAGGGGCGCTCCCGTTCGTCGTAGATCTCATGAATGGTGCAGATATTGGGGTGCGTGAGCGCCGCCGCGGCGCGGGCTTCGAGCAGGAAGCGTTCCTTCGATTCGTCGCTGTGGACGAGGTCTGGGGGGAGAAACTTGAGGGCGACGAAACGCCGCAGTTTGATGTCCTCAGCCTTGTAGACGACACCCATGCCGCCGCGGCCGGCAATTTCTATGATCTTGTATTTACCCGCGACGACGGTGCCCGGAACGAGGGCACGACCGGAATCCGCGACCAGGGTTTCGGTCGCGGTATCGTTCGACACGTGGGTGGGGAACCCGCACATGCCGCAAAGAGGAGCGTCGCCCGAAATGGGCTCCTGACACTTCGAACAGGTCATAGATATCTTTCGATCCGCAAGCAATCATATCCCAATCGGATTTTCCAAGGGGGATTCACTAAGTGACTGAAAATCGTGGGCAGGCGCCGTTGCATGAAAAACAATGACCGACTTGTGCGATCAAACTTGGGTGGTACTATGCGGCGATTCACTCCATTGGCAGTCGCGACCGCACCGTCGCCCAGGCCTTGGGCACAACCCAAGAGAATGGCCGCATGGAGCACCTGTCACTTCCCGGCGCTTTGCGACCGCCGGTATTCCTCGATCCTCTCCCGATCCCTAGCCGAAGCTCTAACCGTTGTCGAGTCGTCACGAATGGCCTAAACCGTTCTGCCGCAAAATGCCGCTATTGGATGATATTCAACAAAACGATCATCTTAATAGCTCGGCCTGCGCGGGCGAGGGGAGTTCGGAGTAGTAATCGATGCGGGAGATGATGCTGGAAGAAAGAATCCGCCGCAGGAGAGGAAAGTCGGAGGCGGATTCTTCGATGAGGTGGTTGAGGATACGCTTCAGTCGGTCGGGCTACTTTTCGGCTCCTTCGGTTTGGGCGACGCCTTTCTTTGATTCGCTCATGGGAGAATCGCCAAGGGCGAGTTTAACACCGGACTTGAGTAGAGTTGTTTCGCCGGGGCCTTGGAAGAAAGCGTAGCCTTTGCGGGAGGATTTCCAGGCGAGTGGGCCGGCTACTTTCTTCCCGGCGGCGAGAGTGGCGTCTCGAACGGTGGAAACGAGGGCTTCGTAGCCGGCGTCTCCTTGGTTCATACCGGAGAAGCTGCTGAGGTCGGTGCTGGCGACGAAGACGACGTCGACGCCGGGGATGGCGGCGATTTCAGCGGCGATTTTGACGCCGGCGGGCGACTCGATCATGGCGACGATCATCATGTTATCGTTGGCGATTTTGCGATAGTCGGGGCCGTAGAGGGCGCCATACTGGCCGCCGCCCAGACTGCGCTTGCCGCGTGGAGGATACATGGCGAATTTAATAGCGTTTTTCACCTTTTCGACGTCTTCGACCATGGGGATGATGATGCCGATGGCACCGAGGTCGGCAGCCTTTTGGATGTCGCCTTCGGTGGCATCCGGGACGCGGATGAAGGGCATGGCGGGGGCACCTTTACAGGACATCACCATGTGGCCGACGCTTTGGAAGGACATGGTGCTGTGCTGCATTTCGATCCAGAGGAAATCGAAACCGGAGTTGGCCATGGCGCAATAGGTGTCGGGGTCAGGAATGGAGACGGTGCCTCCGACGACTTGTTTGCCGGCGGCTAGTTTTTGTTTGACGGTGTTAAAGATCCGGGACTGGGGCTGAGCCTGCAGAGCGGTGGCGAGAAAGAGGGCGACGAGGCCGATAGAACGAAACGCGTGGGTCATCGCGTTACATTATTCTATGTGGCGACAAAAGGGAAGCGGCTAATTTTATTTTTGGTGATCGCGGCCGGGCTGGCGGGTCAGGCGGAGCCGGGATGGACGGGGCAAAAAGTGCGGGTGCTGGTGGATTTGCCGGCGGATGATTCGGGGGCGCAAGTGCCGGGATCGGCCGAGGAGTTGGCGTCGCGGGTGAAGAAGTATGGGGTGGGAGTGAGGCGGGGAGAGACGGCTACGGTAACGGAAGTGAAGGTAAAAGGCGATCGGGTGGAGGTGCATTTGAACGGGGGCGGATTTACGAATCGGGAGTTATGGATGATGCCGGGGATTGATTCGGCGCGGTGGGGGACGTCGGAAGAGGAGAGCCGCATTCGGGGAAGTTTGATCGGGACGCGGGATAAAGATCGGCGGCGACGGTTGCAGAGTGAGTATGATCGGGTGCGGCTGCGGAGGGTGCGGCCATTGCGGGAGGCGTACGAGCGGGAGCAGCGGGAGAAGCGGGGGTCGCGGTTAACGGTGCGGGGGGCGACGGGGGAGTTAGCGGAGTTACTGCGGGGGTATGTCGAGGTGGTGAAATAAAGGAGATCAAGCGTCAACGACTACCGCTCCGCCGGAATTGTCTCGGCAAGGGGGTGAAGGTCACGTCGGGGTCCAAGGGGAAGATGGGCCGGGCACATTTGGTGTGGCCCAGGTAGGGGAGGTTGGCGGAAGTGGAGCCAGGGGCGTCGATGTTGAGAATGAGTTCGGCTCCTTCGTCGAACATGTGCGGCTGGCAGTGGGGGCTCTTGACTACCGTCGCGGCGAAGACAGCGGGGTCGCACCCGTGGGCGTAGAACAGCGACCGGTCATAGAGGTTCACGGCTTGAGACGTTACGACGACCGTGATGTTCCCGGCTTCGAGGACGGCCGTCGGGCCGCCTCGCCAGGTCTCGCCGTTTGACTCGCTGACGAAGTTACCGTCCGAGAGTTTGCGGACTTGGGCGGTGAAGAGCAGAGGCTCAAAGCGGCCGGGGTCGAGGGTGCCTCCGAGGGGGACCGTAATGGTGGCTCCAACGCCCGCGGCGATAGCGGCCTGGACGGCGGGGGCGTCGACGATGGGGAGGAGAACGGTGCGGGTGAAGTTGGCGGCGAGGAGGGCCCTTAAGACGGCATTGCTGTCGCCGGACGCTCCGGAGCTGGTGGCGTCGGCGGCATCGACGAGGACCACTCGGCCGGTCGTGTTTTGCGCTTGGGTGATGCTTTCGGCGAGAGGGGTGAGGGGCTGTTGGAGATGCTCGCGCATGGCCCAGAAGGTGTTGGCGATGCGGATGGCTTCGTCGATAGGGGCTTCGTTATCGCCGACCAAAAGGACATTGGAGAGGAGGTCGGGGACGTCGGTAAAAGGGTTGCCGATGAACATGCCGCCGGAGAGGCCGCGGGGCCCATTCTCAAAGGCTATGGCCGCGCGAACGCATTCGCCCCAGCGGCCGGTGGCGGTTTTC
>JBKJLJ010000326.1:0-13777 GCA_046597015.1 Bryobacteraceae bacterium | reverse complement strand
TCCTCCCAAGCATCAGAGGACAGCGGCCAACCGTGGCTGAAGAGAACTGGTTTACCGATGCCCCAATCTTTGTAGTAGACGGAAGTACCGTCTTTTGTCGTAATCATTGGCATAGCGCTTTCCCCTGCAGTTGGATGGCCATACAAGTGCTCGATAATCAGCATGAAGAACAAGGAAAGCGAGGGCATTCAAACGTTCCCTCTCCCCCATAAGGCCAAGCGAGGCACCGGACCCGGATCCGCCGGCCAGTCCGGCGATACCGAAGGCCTCTCGGATGTCGCCGAGGCCGGCAACGAAAGCGTCGCAGAGCTAGTCGAGGAAGGCCAGTACGCCGAAGCCGCTCTCATAGAAAGCATGGAGAAAGACATCGACGGAGAGTTGCACCTGGGCAAAACTCCCGACGTCGATCCCACCAAGAAGCGCCGGCACCGGGGCGAGAGCCAACCCCTGTAGCAAAACCGCCCGTGCCTCGACTTCCCGGGCCGGAATCGGATCCTTCGCGGCGAGTCAGGTCTTGGCAATAGCGCCAGGGCTGCTTTCTAGCTATTGCAAGTGCGGAAAGAACCGGCCTAACGCAATAGGCAACCGCGATTTGGACGAGCCAGGCGCGAGATAGTCTTAAGGTTCCGTCTGCCGTGGAGGGTTCACAGGTGGAGTGGTCACAGAATGTCCTGGAGTTGCTCTGGAATGATCCCGCAATCCTTTAAAGTCCTTCTTAACAGTCCGAGTCTCAATGTGCGAGTTCAGAGTGGGATGACGGTTGCGCGACCGTCCGGATGCCGCAGGAACTGATGGCTGCCGCGCGTCCGCAAGGCAAGAAATCCAGCTCGTTCTATCGCCTGTGCAAGTTCCAACCCTACGCGGTAGCCCTTTTCCTAACGGCTTACCCCCTCTCCTGCAACGCCGCTATGACGCGGGCAGGAGTGAACGGAACCTCTCTGACCCTCGCCCCCGTAGCATCAAAAATGGCGTTGGCTAACGCGGCCGCCACCACCGTTATGATCGTCTCCCCAGCCCCCATATGCGGCTTGTCCGGTCGATCAATCAAAACCGTCTCCACCACCGGCAGAAACGTCCCAAACTTGAAGACCGGGAACCGCCGCCAATCCACCGACGTAATCGACTCTGCGTTCCACTTCACCTCCTCATACAGCGCCCGGCTCATTCCCTGCAACGCCCCGCCCTCCATCTGCGCCCGCAGCCCATCCGGATTCGAGATCGGACCCGAATCGTTGCTCGCCACCAGACGCGTCACCTTCACCTCCCCACTCTCCTGATCCACCTCCACCTCCGCCACCAAACCACCGTAGCCATTATTTCCCTCGTAGAACACAATCGCTACGCCGCGCCCGCTCACCACGCCCGTCTTCGCGTTCCCCGGCTTCGGCGACGGACGCGACTCCCACGTTGCCGCCCTTGCAGCCCCGTTCAACACATCAATCAACCGCGGATCGGTCAAATGACGCAAACGGTACGCCACCGGATCCTGCCCCAAACCAGCCGCCACTTCGTCGATGAAGCTCTCGTTGGCAAACGTGTTCTGTAACCGGTTCGGCGAACGCAACGGGCCCGTAAAGAACGGCGACGGAATCGTATGCGTCAAAATTCGCTCGCCCGCGACATTACCCGTGCCGCCACACGAATTACCCACGCAACCCGAGCCATACGACGAAGCGATGTTGCCGTTGTTGCTGTACGTCGTCGGCGGCGTCGCCGCCGCGGGCACTATCGCCGGGGCCGCAAACCCTAGCAAGCCTCCCGAATACACGTTGCCCGGCGTCGTCGCGTTTGGACGATTCCCCTTCGAAAACGTCCAACTTTCGTAATCCCACGCCGTCATCTGTCCCTGATCGTCCACCCCAGCCCGCAGGTCAATCGTGTACGCCGGTCCAAAGCTCTCGGCGGCCGTCATCTCATCCCGCCGCGAATACTGCAGCCGCACCGCTCGCCCCGATAGCTGCGACAACACCGCCGCATCATAGGCCACCGAGTCCACCCCGTTCAGCCCGTAGCAACCCGATCCTTCGACGAAGATACAACGAATGTTTTCCTTCGCCGTTCCCAAAATCAGAGCCAGGCTATCCCGCTGCGGATAGATCCCCTGCGAGGCGCTCCACACCGTCGCCGTCGTTGACGCTCCCGTACCGCGGACATCCGCCACCGCGCACGAAGTTCCCAACGACCCATGCATCTGGAACGGATGAAAATACGTCGCCTGAAAACGCCGCGCCGCGGCCGCCAACTTCGCGTCCACGTCGTTCGCCTGGACCGTATAAGAATCCCGCGAAGCCATCTTCCGCATCGCCGAGTACAACGTCGCCTGATCCGGCAACTTATCCCCCGCTGACCACTTCACCACCAACTTCTCGGCCGCTTGCATCGCCTCCCATTGGCTATCGGCGATCACCCCCACGAAGTCCTTCCGCACAATCACTCGGACGTTCCCCGGCAATCCCTTCACCGAATTCTCATCCACGCTGACCAGTCTCGCCCCCACCGCCGTAGGACGCACCACCTTCCCGTGCACCATCGCCGGCACGCGCACATTATGGACGTACTCAAACTCCCCCGTCGCTTTCGTCGGAATATCGTAGCGAGGCACCGGCGTCCCTAAAATCTTGTACGTCGAAGGATCCTTCACGATCGCCCGGGCGTCCAAACTCAGGTTGATCCGCTTGCCGCCAATCAGCGTGCCATAGCTAACCCCCTTCGTCCGGTCCGCCTTCAGGGAAACCACCCCATCCTCCACCATCAACTGCGCCACCGGAACATTTAATTGCTGGGCCGCCATCGCAAACAAAGCTTCCCGCGCCGTCGCCAGCGCCGTTCGCAACGCCCCAGCCCCGAACTGCGTCGGATGCCCTTGGCTCCCCGAACTCACCCCTTGGTCCGGCGAAAACGCGGTGTCACAAATCACCATCTTCACCCGCGCCAACGCCACCCCTAACTCCTCCGCCACCAACTGGTGCTGCACCGTTCGAAAGCCCTGCCCAAAGTCGCATTTGCCGGCATAAGCCGTCACGCTCTCGTCAGCCGCTATCGCAATCCAGGAATCAACCGCGGTCAACGCAATCGTCCGCGTCGGAAAACCCGGCGTCGTTTGGGCCTCCGCCTGCTCCGGACTCATGCTGAAGCTCACAAGCAACGCTCCGGTCGCCCGGAAGAAGTTCCGGCGCGAAAACCCTTCGCCGGCCAACGCGCTCAAAGCGTCCGCCGTCATTCCATTCCTCATTGGAGTCTTCATGCTCTCACCTCCTTCGCGTATCGAACCAGCGCCTTCACCATGCGCGGGTGGGCATGGCAACGGCAAATAATACCGCTCAACGCCTCTAGGATCTGGGCCTCCGTGGCTCCCGGGTTGCTATCGATAAAGGCCTTGCCGTAAAGCACCGGCCCGCTGATGCAAAAGCCGCATTGCAGCGCCTGCTCGTCGATGAACGCCTTCTGAATCGGATGCGGATCGTCAATCGTCCCCAGTCCCTCTAGCGTCAGAATCTTTCCCGTCGCCTCCGAGCAAGGCAGCGTGCAGGACCGATAGGGCTCACCGTCCATCAAAACGGTGCAGGCTCCACACTGAGCCAATCCACAACCAAACTTCGGCCCCTTAAGGCCAAAGTTGTCCATCAGTACCAATAACAGTGGGCAGTCCGGATCCACATCGATCACATTGGTGCCGCCGTTCACGTCCAGCGATAATGCCGCCATTTTTCGTTCCTCTCTGACCCAAGCTTTCGAACGCAGTCCCCGAACGTCCGCGTTGAGCATATACCCGTCCCCCGGCGCAAGCAAGCCGCCGCGAAAAAATTAACATTCTCGCTGACATCCCCGCTTTTGCAATACAATCACAATCGCCCCAGCGATATGTCATCCACCTACGACGAAGTCCTCTATCCCAGCCTGGCTTTCTCCGAAACCCACCCCGATAACCTCGCCGCCATCGCCACCCTCTTCGGCCAAACTCCCCCCACCGGCCCCTGCCGAGTCCTCGAAGTCGGCTGCGGCGATGCCAGCAACCTCATCCCCATGGCCCTCGCCGACCCCGCGTCCCACTTCGTCGGCTTCGACCTCGCCACCCGCCCCATCGAAGCCGGCCAAGCCATCATCCACTCCCTCGGCCTGACGAACATCGAACTCCTCACCCTCGATATCCTCGCCTTCCCCCCGTCCCTCGGGAACTTCGACTACATCATCGCCCACGGCTTCTGCACCTGGGTCCCCGACTTCGTCCTCGAAAAGTTCTTCGCTGTCTGTCAAACCCACCTCACCCCCCGCGGCGTCGTCTTCGCAAGCTACAACACCTTCCCCCAAGCCCACGCCCGCGAAGCCTCCCGCGCTATCATGCACCACCAGCCCCCCGGCGCCGCGGCCTCCCGCGTCACCGACGGCAAACAGTTCCTCGCCACCATTCGCGGCTTCGTCACCGATCCTCTCTGGCAAGCCACCCTCGATTCCGAAATCAAACGCCTCGGCGCCCGCCCCGACTCTGTCACCTTCCACGACGAACTCGGCGGCGCCTACAACTGCTTCTATGTCTCGGACTTCGTCGCCCTCGCCGCCCGCTACGGCTTTCAATACCTCGCCGAAGGCCTCCTCCGCCCCACCCTTCGCCCGAACCTTCCCCCCGAAACCCTCGCCGAACTACGCCGTCTCTCGCAAGGAGACGAAGTGACTTTCCAGCAGTACCTCGATTTCGTCACCTACCGCGGCTTCCGCCGCACCCTCCTCGGCCGCGCCGATCTCCCCCTGCAACGCGACGCGGTCAACGAAAATCTAATGAAGCTCCGCGTCGCCTCGCCGCTCTACTGCGTCAGCCAAAACCCAAGCGGCTCCGAAACCTTTCGCAACGGCGGCGGCCCCGGCCAAATGGAATCGAACAATCCCTTCCTCACCGCCGCGCTCCACCGCCTCGAAGCCGTCTGGCCCCGTTCCCTGCCCCTCGCCGAACTCCTCCCCGATCCCCGCGCCGTCGCCGGGACCCCCTTCTTCGACCAACTCATCACCCTCGCCGTGAATGGATTACTGTTCCTCCGCCGCACCGACCCACCCGTCGCTACACCCTCCAAAGCCAACCCCACCGCCAACCCCCTTGCCCGCCTCCAGGCCGCCTCGGGGACCCTGTTCACCACCATGCTCCACACCCAAGTCCGCTTCGAAGACGATTTCTCCCCCCGGCTCATCGCCCTCCTCGATGGCACCCGCCCCGTCTCCGCCCTCGCTCCTCTCATCAAAGGAGCCAACCCCGACCTCATCGCCACCGCACTAAAATCTTTCTACCGAGTCGGTCTCATGATCGACTAAACTGACTCCCATGCTCCGTCTAACCTGCCTCCTCTTCGCCCTCCCCCTATTTGCCCTGTCCCTCTCAGCATTGACGCGCCCCGGCATCGAGTTCCGCATCTTCCAATTCCCCGCCCATCAAATCCCACGCATCGACGGCAAAACCGACGATTGGGCCATGGTCCCGGCCAGCTATGGCATTGGCATCGACCAACTCAAAGACACCGTCAACAACACCCCGCTCGATAAGAAGGATCTCGACGTCACCGTCAAAGTCGGCTGGGTCAAAGGGCTCAATCGTCTCTATTTCCTATACGAGGCTTCCGACAACTACTGGGACTTCCGCCACCGCGATCTCCACAACGACATTTTTGAAGTGGTGGTCGACGGAGATCTGTCCGGGGGGCCCTTCATCAAACAAAATCATCCCGTGAAAGGTTACGACCCCAACGAGGCTCATTTCACCTTCCACGGCATCCACGCGCAGAACTATCACATCTTCACCCCTGCCGACGGCAAGGATTGGGCCATGGTGTGGGGCTGCCAGCCGTGGATCAAGAACCTCCCCTACGCCAACGCCGCGTATGATTACAAGTTCAAGCATGGCCAGAGCGGCAAGCTGACCCTTGAGTTCTACATCACGCCCTTCGATTACGCCGCTTATGAAGGACCAGCCCGTTCGGTCGAAAGCAAGCTCACCGAGAATAAAGTGATCGGCGTCTCTTGGGCGATCCTCGATTACGACGACGAGAACCACCCCAAGTACCGAGCGTTCTGGAATCTCTCCCACAAGACGTCGATGTACGGCGATGCCTCGGACCTGGTCGCCTTCCGTCTCATGCCGATCGAAGCCAGCCTCCGCCGTCCACTCGACGCCGACTGGACCTTCCAGGTCATTGACCCCGACCGTCGCCTGGTAGCGTTCCAGGACGCGACCTACGGGCCGGTGACATCCTACCGTTGGGAGTTCGGCGACGGCGTAACGTCCACGGAGCGTCACCCCCAGCACACCTACGCCAAGCCCGGCGAATACGTCGTCACCCTTAACGTCGAAGGCCCCGCGGGCAAAGACCGCCGCACCAAGGTCTGGGACGTGGTCCTCCGCTAGCCTTCGCGCCCCGGACGCTTTTCCCTTACGTCAAAACCTCCAGCGAACTGCCCATAAACCCTCTCGAGGGTCGCGCAGGCTCCCTCCAGCCGTTGGCCGCCGATTGTCACCCGGCACAGGCTTACCCCCGCGCGTAGCTGCAGGGCCAGAGCAGATTGCTTTTCTCGAGGAACAAACGCGGTTCCATCCTCTCGAGACGCAGCACTACCAAATGCGGTCTGACGCCATCCAGGCCCGATCCGTGGACTAAAGTTTCTCTCCGCGGGGGCCGATACTCCTCGTAGATGTCGTTGCAACCAATTTCCACCGGGGCCGCGTTGCCTGCGGGCTTTGCTCCTCCTACATCCAAGCGTGGTTCCCATGACGATGCTTCGCAGACTGCCAGATCCGATACGTTCGGGGATCAACACGCCAACGGTAAGTTTCAAAGCGACACACTATCTGATTTCGACAAAAAAGCATATAGTCTCGTAAAAGATCTGCACGTACCGAAGCCTCGAATTTTCTGGACAGACCTCTGCCTGACCGCTGTTACGGCATGGCTATTCTTCGTGCTTGCTACCCGATCGCCATACCCATCCTGGCAGTCGTTACTCTGCACCTTGGGCGCGTCGCTCGCCTTCTATCGGGGACTTTGTTTCATGCATGAAATAAGCCACCTTCGCAAGGTTGCTTTGCCAGGATTCGAAACAGTCTGGAATGTTCTTGTAGGCGTACCTCTATTAATGCCGTCTTTCGTCTACTCCGGCGTCCATCCTGATCATCACAGCTTGGCTACCTATGGAACAAAGGGCGATCCGGAGTACCTGCCATTTGCAACCTCTCGTGGCATGATCATCGCCTTTGCTTTGCAAAGTCTCCTAATTCCAATGATTTTAATAGTGCGCTTCATACCCATTGCAATGGTGTGCCTGGTTATTCCGCGCTTCCACCGCTGGGTCGCTGCGCATGCCTCGTCGCTTACCATGAATGTTTCCTACCGGAGGAACGTCACGGCGGACGCGCTCCGCACAATGGTGCAATGGCAAGTCTACATCCTGGTATTTTGGGGCTGTTGTTTCGCCGCGGTCGTTCAGGGACTGCTTCCGTGGCAAATATTCCTGATCTGGTACGCGGCTACAGCGTTTGCCAGCCTGGTGAACGCGTTGCGCACGCTGGGTGCGCATTGCTATGAGACTTCGGGCGAGCCACGGAGCCGTTTGCAGCAATTGGAAGATTCTATCGATACGCCCGGCGCCTTTTTCACGGAACTCTGGGCCCCGGTCGGTTTGCGTTACCATGCGCTTCACCATTATTTCCCTGGCCTTCCCTATCACAATCTGGGTGAAGCGTATCGCCGGCTGACTGGGAACGCATCTCCGTACGATCGCATGAGCAGCGCTAGTCTGGCTGCGTCGTTGTCGAGCCTCTATCGAATCGCTAAAAACGGCTCCTCGTGACACATTTCGGCGTAATCAGCCCTCCCGTACCGGGGCACCTGAATCCAATGTGCGCCTTGGCCGTCGAACTGATCAATCGTGGCAACCGCGTTACGTTCTTTCATATGGCCGACGTAGAGAAATCTGTTTCGCGCCGCGGAATAGATTTCCGGCCGCTGGGTCTAACCGGGCATCCGCCCGGATGTCTCGCTGAAACCTTGCGGGAGATGGGACAACTCCGCGGGGCGGCCGCGCTCCGCTTTACCCTGGGCGCCGCGCTACGAACGACGGAGATGTTTTGCCAGGACGGCCCGGCGGCGATCAAATCCGCGCAGGTCGAAGTGCTGCTGGTCGATCAGACTGAACCCGCTGGAAGGTCCGTGGCGGAGTATTTGGGATTGCCGTACATCACGATCTGCAATGCCCTGATGATGAACCGTGAGCCCGGCATACCCCCGCCTTTCACAAACTGGAGCTATCGGCCGGGTTTCTTCTCCGCAATCCGCAATGCGGCCGGGTATGCGGCATCCGACATTCTGCTGCGTCCGGTGGCTAGCAGGCTTGCCGACTATCGGCGCCGATGGAAACTCCCTGCGCTGAAGGGTCTGGAGTCTACGTTCTCGAAGGTGGCGCAGATCAGCCAGCAGCCCGCCTCATTCGACTTTCCGCGCAAAAATCTTCCCGCTTGTTTCCTTCATGCCGGCCCATTGCGCCAGCCGGATCGGAAGACTTCGTTCCCGTGGCATCTACTGGACGGCCGGCCCCTTGTCTACGCTTCCCTCGGTACCTTGCAAAACAAGAATTGGCAACTGTTCCAGGTCTTTGCCGAAGCGTGCCGAACGCTCGACGTACAACTGGTGATCAGTCACGGGCGCGGACTCTCGCCGGATCAAGCGTCTTCTTTGGATGCATTGGTAGTGGATTACGCTCCGCAACAGGAGCTTCTTGCCAAAGCTTCTCTCACGATCACCCATTGCGGTCTCAACACAGTGCTCGACTCGCTGAGCTACGGTGTCCCCATTCTGGGAATTCCCGTAACGTTTGAACAGCCGGCTATCGCCGAGCGAATTCGCTGGACCGGCGCGGGAAAGGCAATTCCATTTGCAAAAGCTACCTCTGGGACTGTGAGGAGTGCGGTGCGGGAAATTCTCGAAGGGCAACATTTTCGCGTTTCAGCGCGAAAGGTTGCCGATGATATCGCGCGCAGCGGTGGATGCAACGCCGCGGCGAATCATATTGAGAGCCTATTACGAGCTCGACAACCGCTCGCGTGAAGCGGATATACGGCCACGCCAATTGCGACTCGCCGTATTACGGATTCATTGCGAATCGGCGCAGCCGGTAAGTTCCTGGTGCCAATCTCCGACGCAAAATAGACGTGCTCCGTCATTCAGTTGGCGTTGCGAATTCAAGACCCAGCCGGCCACCCCAGAAACGAGACTCTGAGGAATGAGTCTACCTCCCTCATGGCTAAACAAGTAGTCGCCATTAGCACCGTCGTCGAATCGAATAGAACAGACGAAGCCCCATCCACCGCGGTATTGATCTGAAGCTGCGTGGCGCCTATATTGGCAGCCCCGCCGGCGTATCGGTACTCTGGACCTCGCGGGATTCTGGGCGCGGCGAACCGAAAACGGTGTTGGTAGACAGAGTCCGGACATTGCCTCAGCATCCAATCGCTTCACCTGGACCCCGCCCCTAACAGTATCTTCGCCTCCATCAAGTCAGGCGTACCAAAACCTTCAACGAACTGCCCATAAACCCGCTCAAGTGTCGCGCGGGCTTCCTCCTGGCGTGGGCTGCCGATAGTCGCGCGGCAAAGGCTGATTCCAGCGCGCAGTTGCAGCGCCAGAGCGGATTGGTGCTCTGCTATATCCATGGCCTGCTCGAACAGCATCTCCGCATCGACGGAATCCGCATCGCGGGCGCGCACCAACTCCCCTTTAAGCCGGTATATTTCGGCGAGAAACAAACGCTGTTGCGTCCGCTCGATCACCTGCAGTGCCTCTTCCACCGCTTCTAGCCCTTCAGCAATCTCACCCTCCCGCAGCAGTAACTCGATGAGGATTGCCAAGTAATACGGGAAGTTCAACTGCGACTGCATCGCGCGATGCCGGGCCAGACTCTGCCGTAAGTAGGCGATACCCTCCCGCGGCTTCCCTTGGAGCGCCATTACCCATCCACGGATTGGTGCCACCCATTCGCGCTCCTGTACAATCCCGTGTTCGTCGCACAAGGCGATGCACGCATCCGCCATTTCTCCGGCGCGGTCGGCCTCGCGGCACAACTGATGGAAGAACGTTGCGAAGACCAGCACGAAAGCGACGCTTTGGGGGTCGGAGAGCTGCCGCGACCATTCCAATGTGTCCACGGCCCGCTTCCGCGCTTGATCCGCATAGCCCAGCAGCCAGAAAGTTCTCTGACTTACTCCTCGCGAATAAACGCCCGGATCCAAATTGTAAAGTCCGACATAGGCGATGTGCTGCCGGGGGTCGTGGATTGTCACCGCTTGTTCCAGGTGTTTGTGTCCTGCCAGCAAATCGGCAAGATGCGTCGAGGCAATCCCCAGCGCGGTATGCCCACCGAGCAGCACCGACGCTTCACCGAACCGCTTTCCCAAAACAAGGAGTTGTTCACCGTAATGACGGGCCGTCTTGATATCGCCACCGACCTGATAATACAGAAACAAGCCCCATAAGAGCGCCGGGACCGGCTTCGTCTCGCCCAGGCTCTCCGCTAACTCTCTCGCCCGAAGGATGCTCAAACCAGTTTCCGGAGCCGCATTTCCCTTGGATAGGCGCAAGGCGGATGCGAGTGTCACCTCCAAATCGAGGCTGAGCCGGGACCGTTTTTCGGATTCCGGCATCATCGCTGCCACCCCCAACCCTCGCTGCGCGAGCGTCGCCGCTTCACCCGCAGCGAAGAGAGCGGCGGCGTGGCGCGCGGCAATCAGAAAATACTCAGCGGACTGTTCGAACTTTCGACCTCGCTCAAAGAGGAACGCCAGTTCGGAAGCTTTTGCTTCCCGGCGGCCGCCCAGGTGACTTTCGAGGGAAGCGGCGACGGCTAAACTCAGGCTCGCGCGTCGGGTGGGACGGAGTGAGGCGTACAGCGCGTTCTGGTATAACACGTGGACGAATCTGTACCGGACCGACAGCGCCCCGTTGGCTTGCTCGACTTCCCCTACCATCCTCAGGAACGAATGCACCGTCTCAAGGAAATTAAGCCTCTCCTCCACCTCGGCGGGATCGAGTTGCATCACGTCGGACACAATCGAAGAGTCGAATTCGTATCCTTGCACGCTGCCGCACGCGAGTATTTTTTGGTCACTCTCACTGAGCTGCTCAATCTTGCGCTGCACCATACTCCGAACAGAAGCGGGCAACTCTCCCGCCAGTTCAGCGAAAGGCGCCGTCAGGCTCCAGCGGCCGGAAAGCTCCTGAATCACGCCCCGGTCACGAAGGTATCGAACCAGATCCACGACGAACAGCGGGCTACCATCGGTCCGGGCATGCAACATCGGCGCAAAGCCGGCGGGCAGGTCGTGCTGCGGAAAAACAATCGCCAAATACTTCTCTACGTCCTCGCAGTTCAGGAATTCCAGAACCAGTTCCGTGCACAGCCCCTTGCCCTGCAGACTGAGCCGCACAGGGACGAATGGATGCTTGGCGAGCAGCATGTCCGAGGGCCGGTACGTGACGATAATCAGCACACGCATGGACTGGAATTGACTCGCCGCGTGCACGAGCAGGTCGATCGTCGAAGTGTCGGCCCAATGCAGATCGTCGAAGAAGAGCACCAACGGATGTACCGCCGAGATCTCCCGGAAAAACGCATTTAACTCACGCTTGAGTCGTGCCTGCGTGGCCACGCGTGCCTCGCTAATCATGCGGCCGACGGATGGGTCGTCTTCGGTTGCCGAAGCCACCTGCCCGTACCACATGGGCGCGTGGAGCTTCATCTGGCGCGCCGCGGAATCGGGATACTTGTGAATGAGCTGATCTAACGATTCGAGAAAAGGGAGGTACGCCTCCGCGCCAGCCAAACGCTCGGAACAGCGGCCAACGCCAACTTGCACACCGTCCCGGCGCGCTTCGAGTTCGGTCAGGAAAATCTCCACGACTGTGGTCTTGCCGATCCCAGCCTCCCCCGCCAAGCCGATCACATGTCCACCGCGTTCTCCCAAGGAATCGTAGGCGTGGCGCAAGGCTTCCAGCTCCAATGTCCGCCCGACCGTCGATCGCGACAGCGCCGCGGAGTCCGACGCTTGCGCTGCATCGCTTGGCGGTTCAATCCCAGGCTCCGCTAACGCTCGGTCGATCTCACGCGCCGTGGGGCGAACGCGTGCGTCCTTTTCGAGCATCCGGAGAATCGTGCTTTCCAAAGCAGCGGAGACCGCCGGGCTCAGGCAACTGGGGCGCACAGGCGTCAACGAAGCAATGCCGTGCATAACGGAAAACTGCGAGCCGGTGCCGAAGGGGTGCGTGCCAGTAATCAGCTCGAACCAAACCACGCCCAGGGAAAACACATCGCTGGCGGCGCCAGCGGGTTCGCCCCTGACCTGTTCCGGTGACATATAGCGTGGGGTGCCCAGGAGCGTTCCCGGCACCGTGACCGTAACGGATGGATCTTCGACTGCCGACACCTTCTTCGGCGTGAGACGGGCGATACCAAAGTCGAGAAGCTTTACATACCCGTCACTCCGGATCATTATGTTGTCAGGCTTGAGATCGCGGTGTACGATCCCGCCTTCGTGCGCGGCTCTCAGCGCTTTCGCCATTTGCCGGCACCACGAAATAGCCGTCTCCGGCGAGGGCCGTTCGGACAGCCGGCGGCGAAGCGTTTCCCCCTCGATAAACTCTGTAACGAGGTACGGACCATGCTCCGAAGCGGGTACGAACTCGAACACGGTGATGATGTTCGGATGGTTCAGAGCGGACGCGGCGACCGCCTCGCGGGAGAACCGCTCGATGACAAGCTGGTCCGATGCTTCCCCATCGGTCATCAGTTTGATGGCCACGTCGCGCCCAAGGCGCGAATCGCGTGCCCGGAACACACGGCCCATGCCGCCTCTGCCCAAAAGTGCGAGGATTTCATACGAGCCGAGTTGTGTGCCGGGACTTAGCGACATCTTGATGACGGAACATAAAGCTTATCCGATACCTCGGCTGATCCGATACCCCGGCCTCCGATTTGCCGCAATAGGTTCGACTAGGTTTCTCCCACCGCGAACAGGTTATCAGCAGCGTCGCTAACGATGGAGCAACCCGAACTCCTTGGACCGCTCCTGCAACTAATCGTTCTCGTTACTGCCCGGCGATCATAGCCGCTTACCCGTCCGGGCTCAAGAATCAGGGCAAGATCCCTACCAAATTGTCTGAACGCCTGAGGCGCGGGTCTCCCCGTCGCGGCTGATGACGGAAACGATGAAATAAACCGCCGTCGCAGCCACAACGCGATCCGCCATGTCGGGAACGTCTGCGCGTGGAACCTGCTTCATCCCGTCAACGATCTAGACCGTAAAAGGTGCTTAATTGAGAACGTGGTTCCTGCTCATCAAGAGCGGCTTTGAAGTGTCGACTGTAGACCGAAGGGCGCCGTCGAACTTCGGACCGGCCGACACACAGAAACGTCGACGGAACTGGATGAAGGCAAACTGCGCGGACTCAGATACATTTGCAGCAATCGCAATTGCATGCGCTACCCACAATTCACCCGCATGCTTTGGACAGGCAAGAGCACCAACACCATTATCGCCCTCCACTCCTGATAAAACGTATCGATTGTTGGCTCACCCCGTCCCCACGGCATTCCCCGCTCAGGGAGGAAGAAGGAACCAGTTCCCCCGGCAGCCCCTCTACCCCAAAACCGGCTGAATATTCTGGTTAACCCGAAAGAAATTCTCCGGGTCATACCTCTTTTTGATCTCCGCCAACCGCTCAAGATTCGACCCAAACGGGACCGTCATATCGAC
>JBKJLJ010000325.1:0-5068 GCA_046597015.1 Bryobacteraceae bacterium | reverse complement strand
CTTCTCCACGCCCGATGAAATCGTCGACGTCCTCTGCGGTTCCAAAAAGACTCTCGCCTCCGGCGCCCCCATGCCCAAGCTCATCTTCGCCGGCTCTACCAGCCTCGGCCCCATCCTCCTCCCCATCATCCTCTACCATCAGATCCAACTCTTCGTCTGCAGCGTCCTAGCCCGCCGCTACGCCGCCCGCCCAGAGCTCTCGTAGCATCTCGCACGCCGCCCCCACCACAATGTCCTCCGTGTCTGGTCCATACAACGCCGTGTCCACCTCATACCCCCCTTCCGCAAACGCCGCCCGCGTCGGCATGTAGCCGAACGTCCCGTTCGAATATCCCGAAACCAGCGTATTTTTGAACGGCGACCCCGCCACAATCCGCTCCCCGATCTCCCCAAACGGTTCGTCCTGCATCGACACCATCACCACGTCCCCAATCCGCAGCACCTGCATCTGCCGCTCCACCACCGCAGCCCCCCGCACCATCCGCGCCCGCTCTTCCTTCATCGTTGCCCGCGTCAACGCCGCCGTCGCCTCCCGCACCCCCACCCCGCTCCCCCGCGCCGCTTCCAACCCCGCCCGCAATCGTGCCACCTCCGCCACCAACTCCTCATGCGGCGGAAACACGTTCGCCGGCAGCCGCAGCGTCCGGCTCCGCATCGCAAACACGACCGGCCCGTCCTCCGCCGGCACGTCTTCGTACAACGCAATCGGCGCCCCCGATTCCATCACCCCCACCAATCTCTCCGTCCGCCGCCGCGTGTCAATTTCCAGCGCCACCTTCGCCGCTTCTAGCCCTAATATCCGCCCCAATCGCCGATAGACGCCCCGGTCTCCCGTGAACCCCCGCACCGGCCCCACCGACCCCGTCGCCCCCTGCAAATACAAACACAATCCGCCCATCTCCCGCTCCACCACCTCCCGCACCACCCCCGGAAAGTCCGGCGTGAACCACTCGTTCTCCCAAGCCATAATCGTCGGGTGGCAGGCATAGTGCACGATCACCGCCACCGGCTTCTCGTCCAAATCATCCACTCGCACCACCCGCACCGTCCGGTCCACCGGCCCCGCCCAATTCCGCCCCACCACCACCCGCCCCCCTTCCATCGTCACCCGCCGATTCACGTTGATCCCGCACGCGCCCCTCCCCGCCGCCACCCGCACCGGCCGCAAATTCTGCAACGCCTGCCACCCCGCTCCCGCAATCCGCCGAGGCAAGCTTTCCAGATACTCGACGCCCATCTCCAGCCCCTCCGAAACCACCTCCAGCCGCAGCGTCTTCGGCCCCGAATGCGTATGCGACGCCGAGATGCGGATACACCCCGGCCCCACCCCCGTCAACTCCACCACGGCCGCCATCACCTTCCCCGCCCACTCCTCATTGAACCCAATCACGTCCACGTCGATCACCAGTGCCGTCGTCTCTCCGTCCGTCATCGCCATCGCCGTCGCGTACAGCGGCATATCCGCCCCCACCCCCCGCTGATGCAGTTGCGCCCCCCAAATCCCCTGCGGTGTCCCCGGCGCCGGTGTGATGTCGCTCCGCCCCGTTCCTGCTCGTAACTGTCCCATGCCGCTCAGCTTACCGCTTTTACAAACCCCTTACAAAACCGGGACAGTCGTTTGCTCTCACACTGCGCGCTATCAGTCAGGAGCAAGCAAATGCAAACCAAAACAATCTTCACCACCCTGATTCTCACGGCCGCCACCCTCGCCGCCCAACCTCTCATCAACCCCATCGACCGCACCACCCTGCTCACCGGACCCACCGTCCTCCGCGTAGCCTTCATGGGTGACTCCTTCGCCGCCGGCGAAGGCTCCCCGAACCTCACCGGAGCCAAATGGAACGGGCCCCATACCCCCTGCCACAACTCCGACGAAAACGGCCGATCCGCCGCCGCCCGTCGCATCCAGACCGCCCTCGGACCGGCCTCCATCTTCGCCGGCCGCCGGCTCGAATTCATCGACGTCGCCTGCTCCGGAGCCACCATCAACGGCTCCATCATCGGCGAAAACTACCGCGGGCCCACGCCCCTCACCCCCTCCGGCCCCGGCCTCGTCGGCCCCCCGATCCCCTCCCAGGTTTCCCAAGTCCGCCAGTGGCTCAACGGCCAGGAACTCGACCTTCTCATCATCTCCGTAGGCGGCAACGACATCGGCTTCGGCGAAATCGTCGCCAAGTGCATGACCCCCCTGACGAGCTGTAAGGACGATGCCGCCCTCGAAACTCTCATCCGTCGCGGCAAGCTCGGCAGCACCGAGTTCGTCGGCCTCGACTTCCTCGCCGGCGCCTATACCACCATGAAGAATCGCATCGATGCCGACCTCAAGCCCAAGGCCGTCGCCATCATCGGCGTCCCCAACCCAGTCCGCGACCAGGACAACCGATACTGCCACCGCTATGAAGACCACGTCGGCATCTTGCCCTCGAACCTTCTCGACCCCTTCAACCACCCCTTCGTCGAATTCGTTGGCCTCTCCACCATCGGCACCCTCAGCCCCGCCGAAGTCGACCGCGGCGAGTCCGAATGGATCGAAGCGACGGTCATCAACCCGCTCAACGCCAAGCTCGAACAGATCGCCAACAACTTCCGCACCTCCAATTGGTCCTACGTCGACATCGACTACATGACCAAACTCCACGGCATCTGCTCTGACGACGCCTGGTTCAACACCTTCAAGACCTCGCTCGAAACGCAAGGCGACTTCAACGGCGTCGTCCACCCGAAGCGTACGGGCTACAAGGTTTACGAGGCCTTCACCTTCCGCCTCCTCGCCCGCCACTTCAACGTCCGTGTCTCCGCCGCCCCCCGCATCGACAATGAAAATATTCATGTCACCTACTCGATCAACAACGAAACCAAAACCATGCCCCCCAGCGAGTACAACTTCAACCCGGACCGTGTCTTTGTCGGCAACAACTTCTCCGTCCGCTTTCGTTCGCTGGTCTTCCCGAGCCCTGACGTCACCACCTCGCTGACGCTCCAGATTTCGCGGAAACCCTTCGCCGACTCCACCGCCGCGGACATCTCCAACTTCAACATGGACATCAGCTCCCAGACCCTCGGCAACTTCGCCCGCAACGTCAGCGTCAGCAACATGCCCGACGGAACGGTCCTCCATGCCCGCTGGAGAATCATCACCCGGCCCTTCTACGACGCGAGCGCCCCCACCACGACCAACTTCTCCAGCACCATCCGCGTCAAAGTCCGCGACGGCATCAACTCCGCCCGCAAACTCTAACCAAACCCCGCCCGCCCCGCGCCGCTCTCCCACCGAGAGCGGCGCGTTTTTGCATTCAGACAGCGTCGGTAGAGTCGCCGAGCAGACGATAGAATATGAGGGGTATGAATAGCAAGGACCAAGCGGACCCCGACCTCGATGTAGCCACTCGCCAAACTAGCGCCTCCTGGGAAGAAGTTTGCGCCATCCTCGATCGAATCCACGCCCTGCCAACCTTTGGCCCCGCCATCGAACATGGCGACCTGCTCTACGGAGACGACGGTCTACCAAAGTGATCGGCGGCACGCTGGAACCGGTTGTCGGCCGCCTGGCCATCCTGGCTCCCGAAGCCTTCTACTTCCCTTACGCTCTCGCCAAAAACTCCGGCGGACGGTTTCTCTACTTACCCTCGTGACCCGCCCCATCCAAATCCAAACCCGCCGCTATCGCAGCGCCGAATGGTTCTACGGCCGCGACGAACTCGGCTTCCAAAACCGCTCCGCCCTCCGCTCCATCGGCGTCGATGTCGACCGTTACCAAGGCCGCCCCGTCATCGGCATCGCCAACTCCTGGTCCGAACTCAACAACTGCAACATCACCCTCCGCGACGTCGCCGAAGCCGTCAAGCGCGGCGTCCTCGCCGCCGGTGCACTCCCCCTCGAATTCCCCACCATCTCCCTCGGCGAAGAGTTCACCAAACCCTCCGCCATGCTCTACCGCAACCTCATGGCCATGGACGTTGAAGAGATGCTCCGGTCCAATCCCATCGACGCCGTCGTGCTTCTCTCGAACTGCGACAAAACCGGCCCCGCCCAACTCATGGGTGCCGCCAGCGCCAACCTTCCCGCCATCCAGGTCAACGCCGGCCCCCGCGCCCCCTTTGAATGGCGCGGCGAACAGATCGGCTCCGGCACCGACCTCTGGAAATACTGGGACCAGTTCCGCACCGGCCAAATTTCCGAAGCCCAATGGCGCGAGCTCGAACACTGCATGTCCTGTTCCCAAGGCGCCTGCAACGTCATGGGAACCGCCTCCACCATGGCCGCCATGGCCGAAGCCCTCGGCATGATGCTTCCTGGCTCTTCCACCATCGACGCGACCGACCCCGATCGTCTCGTCGCCGCCGAAGCCGCCGGCCGCCGCATCGTCGCCCTCGCCGAAACCAACCTCCGCCCCTCCGACATCATGACCCCCGCGGCCTTCGACAACGCCGTCCGCGTCCTCCTCGCTATCGGCGGCTCCACCAACGCCATCCTCCACCTCATCGCCATCGCCGGCCGCCTCGGCCACACCCTCCCCCTTGCCCGCTTCGACGAACTCGGCGCGACGACGCCCTGCCTCGCCAACCTCAAACCCTCCGGCGTTCACCTCGTCCGCCAGTTCCATCTCGCCGGCGGAGTCCCCGCTCTGATGAAGACGATCGAGCATCACCTCAACTCGACCTGCCTCACCGTCACCGGCCAAACCGTCGCCGCCAACCTGGCAAACGCTAGGGTCACCGACCCCGACGTCATCCGCCCCCTGGACAATCCCGTCCTCCGCGCCGGTGCTCTCGCCGTCCTCACCGGCAACCTCGCCCCCCTCGGAGCCGTCATCAAAGTCAGCGCGGCCTCGCCCAATCTCTTAGTCCACGAAGGCCCCACCCTCGTCTTCACGGATTACGAGGACATGCTCGCCCGCATCGAAGCCCCCGACCTCGAAGTCACCGCCGACACGGTCTTGGTCCTACAAAACTGCGGCCCCCGCGGCGTCCCCGGCATGCCCGAATGGGGAGCCATCCCCATCCCCGCCAAGATCCAGCGCCAGGGAGTCACCGACATGGTCCGCCTCTCCGACGCGCGAATGTCCGGC
>JBKJLJ010000304.1:0-5235 GCA_046597015.1 Bryobacteraceae bacterium | reverse complement strand
TCGGCGGAGATGAACCGCATGAGGTTCTCTTGGCGGAAGATCCCGACTTCCATCGCGAGTTGGCGGCGTTCGGTACGGTTGAGGGCGGCGGTAAGGTGGCTGACGATTCCGTCGGTGGCGGCGCGGAGACGCAACGAATCGATACCCGAGTTGATGGCGGGGAAGGTAACCCCGATCACGACCGCGATGAGGGCGGTGACGATCATCATTTCGAGTAGCGTTACGCCGCGCTGCGACCGCTGTTTCACTTCGTTTTCCAACTCACGACGTCGGCGTTGATATCGGTGCCGCCGGGTACGCCGTCGGCCCCGAGGCAGACGATATCGGGTTCATCGCCGTGTTCGCCGGGGAAGTTATAGATGTAGGGTTTCTGCCAGGGGTCGGTCTGGATCTCCTGCATATAGGGACCCTGCCAGTTGGCGACGTTTTCGGGCCTGGCCTTGAGGGCGGCGAGGCCTTGTTCGGTGGTGGGATAGGTGCCGGTATCCAGCTTGTAGGCACCGAGGGCGGTGCCAAAAGCATTGATCTGTTGGCGGGCGGCGGTGACGCGGGCGCCATCGGCTCGTTTGAGCATTTTGGGGCCGACGACGGCGACGAAGAGGGCGATGATCGTGACAACGACCAGCATTTCGATGAGGGTGACGCCGGACTGAGTTCTTCTTCTTCTCTGCATAGTTTTACTCCTACACCGCGACATCGTTGATGCTCGTAATGGCGAGCAGCATACTGAGGACGAGAGCGCCGATCAGAATGCCCATGACGAGGATGATCATTGGTTCAAATAGGCTGGTGAAGCGCTTGATGGCGGATTTGGTTTCTTCTTCAAAGACGTCCGCGATGCGCAGGAACATCTGATCGAGTTTGCCAGTTTCTTCCCCGACGCTCAACAAGTGGGCGGCGAGGGACGGGAACACGGCGGCGCGGCGGACGGGGACGGCGAGGCCTTCACCGCGTTTGACGCCGAGGGCGATGGGCTCGATGGCGGCGGCGATGCGCTTATTGTTGAGAATGGCGCCGGCGATGTTCAGGGACTGGACCAGGGGGACGGAATTGGCGATGAGGGTGCCCATGGCGCGGGCGAAGCGGGCGGTTTCCGCTTTGCGGAGCGCGTCGCCGAGCAGGGGGATTTTGAGCCGGAAGGTATCCCACCACATGCGGCCGTCGGTGGTGCGGATAAACCCTTGCAAGAGGACGAAGCCGACAGTGAGGGCGAGGCCGACCATCCACCCGTAGGTCTGCGTGATGCGACTGGCTTCGAGCATGAGCTTGGTAGGTAACGGCATGGCCATGCGTCCTTCTTGAAAGACGCTGGCGAAGCGGGGAACGACGAAGTTCATGAGGATGAAGATGGACCCGATGCCGACGGCGACGAGCAGGCAGGGGTAGACCATGGAGCTGATGATGTAGCTGCGGAGTTCGTCGCGGGTGCGTTCGAATTCGCTGAGCCGATCGAAGACGATGCCGAGGGAGCCGGAGGCTTCGCCGGCGCGGACCATGTTGACGTAGAGATCGCCGAAATGCAGGGGATGGGTGCCGAGGGAATCGGCGAAGGTGCGGCCCCCTTTGAGGACGCGCATGACATCGAGGACGACCATGCGGAAGGCGGGCTTGTCGGTGAGTTCGGTCGCGATTTGGAGGGCGCGGTCGACGGGGACGCCGGAGTTGAGGAGCGTGGACATCTCCTGGGTGAAGAAGAGGACGTCCTTCCGGCGGCTGCCGCCGAAGTCGGGGAGGGCGAGTTCAAAGGTCTTCTTTTGTTCCAGGCCGACGTAGACGGGCATGAGCCCTTGCTTGCGGAGTTCGCGGGCGACGGACTTATCGTTTTCGCCGGTGATGGTGCCGGTGCGCGTTTTTCCATCGGGGGTGACGGCCTTGAAGTGGAACGAGGACGGCATTAGAAGTCCTGGGTGACGCGCAGGACTTCGTCTGGCGTCGTGACGCCGTGTTCGACTTTGTCCCAACCGTCTTCGCGCAGGGTGCGCATGCCGAGGCGGCGAGCGGTGGCGGCGATGACGATGGCATCTTCATTCGCCATGATGTGTTTTCGAATGTCGTCGTGCATCTCCATGAGTTCAAAGATGCCGAGGCGGCCGGAGTAGCCGGAGCCGTTGCAAGCTTCACAGCCACGGCCGCGGTAGCATTCGACCTCATAGCCTTCCGGGCGCATGGCGGTGCCGGCGACTTGCCGGCATTGGGGGCAGATGCGGCGGACAAGACGTTGGGCGAGGATACTGACGACGGAGGAAGAGATGAGGTAGTTTTCGACGCCCATATCGACGAGGCGGGTGACCGCGCTGGGGGCGTCATTCGTATGGAGCGAGGAGAAGACGAAGTGGCCGGTAAGGGCGGAGCGGATGGCGACATCGGCGGTTTCGCGGTCACGGACTTCGCCGACCATGATGACGTCCGGATCTTGCCGCATGATGTGGCGGAGACCGCTAGCGAAGGTGAGGCCGATTTGGTTGTTGACGTGAATTTGATTGATCCCGTCCATCTGGTATTCGACGGGGTCTTCGATTGTGATGATTTTACGGTCGGCGCCGTTGATGCGTTTGAGGGCGGAATAGAGGGTGGTGGACTTGCCGCTGCCGGTGGGGCCGGTGACGAACATGATGCCGTGGGGGAGGGCGGTATAGAACTCCATGCGGTCGAGCATTTGCTGGGAGAAGCCGAGCTTACGGAGATCGTAGAAGTTGTCGCCGGCCGAGCGGTCGAGCAGACGCATGACGACGCATTCGCCGTAAAGGGTGGGAAGGGTGGAGACGCGGAGGTCGACTTCGCGACCGAGCGTTTTGACCTTGATGCGGCCATCCTGCGGGAGGCGGCGTTCGGCGATGTTGAGGCGGGCCATCAGCTTCAGGCGGCTGATGAGCGCGAACTTCATTTCTTTGGGAGGGGTTTCCTGTTCGTAGAGAATGCCGTCGATGCGGAAGCGGATGCGGAAGAGTTTTTCGTACGGCTCGATGTGGATATCGCTGGCGCGCTTTTCGACGGCGGAGGCGATGATGGCGTTCACGGTGCGGATGACCGGCGCTTCGCTGGCCATGTCGCGGAGTTGTTCAAGGTCGGCTTTACCGTCTTCGTTGCCGAACTCGTCGCCCGAGTCCTGGCGGGCGGCGGATTCGCCGTAATGTTTGTCGATCGCTTCGAGGAGCTCGTTTTCCGCGGCGAGAACGGGCTGGACCTTCATGCCGGTGAAGCCACGTACCGCGGCGATGGTTTCAAAGTCGAGCGGATCGGCCATGGCCAGGGTGAGGCCCTGGTCGGACATGCCGTAAGGGAGGCAGCGGGATTGCCGCAGAAAGCGGGGGGAGAGGCCTTGGAGTTCGGGGGCGGAGAAGGGGGTGCCTTCGATCGAGACGAGCGGCAGTTGGAGTTGCTCGCTGAGGGCGGCGAGGATGTCGCGATGCGCGATGAAGCCGAGATCGACGAGGATTTTGCCTATTTTTTCGCCGCGTTCGCGTTGGAGTTCCAGGGCTTTATCGAGGTCTTCTTCGGAGACCAACTTCTTGGCCATGAGGATTTCGCCCAGGCGCATTAGTTCTCTCTCATGCGGATTGCGGCATTGAAAGCGGCGGCGTCCTTGGGCGGGTTGATTTGGAGATTGACGAGGGCGAGGCGGCTGGCCTGCATGACGATTTGGGAGGGGACGCCAGCGGCATCTTCCCAGTGATAACGGGGCAGGGTGACCGAGACGACGATTTGCTCGTTGATGGGCACGGTGTCGAGCATGCCCGCAGAGACGACGAGGGCTTCGCGCATGACGTCGCGGAGTTTCGGGAGCCGGTCGAGTTTTCGTTGGCGGAGGTCAGCCCGCTCTTTGGGAGAGATGGCTTGGCGGAAGGGCGACACGTTCGGGCCTTCGACCAGGTTGACGCTGGCGGTGAAGACGGCGCCGAAGTTGTCGAGATAGACGCCGTGGGCTTCGCCGAGAACGAGGTAGGGTTCCCCGGGGACGAGCGCCTTCAAGCGGCGATTGAGCGATTCCTCGACCGCGCTGACGGTGGTGCGGCTGACGGCGGCGGCGTGGAGCAGGGTGCAGAGAACGAGGGCGGCGACCAAACGCATTACTGCACACCCCCGTTGGCAAGATTTCCGGCTTCCCGCATCATGGAGGCGTAGCGGGCTTTTTGCTTTTGATTGTAAATATTGAAGCTGGCTTCAAGGGTCATCAGGTCTTCTTGACGGAGGGCGGAATAGCGCTTTTCGACTTGCTGGACAGTAGAGGCGAGACGGGTCTGCTGCTGGGTTTCGAGACTCGCGACCGCACGGGCGACGGCGACGGCGACCTTCTGATCGATCACGGACTGGTCAACCTGAGCAGTGACTACGGTGGGCGCGGGGGAGACGGAGGCGACGGAGGCGACGGGGCGATTGATGACCCCATGGGCCAGGATGGCCATCGACAACATGGCGGCCGAGGCGAACCCGAGACGTGGCGCAGAGTTCCACCAGGCGTGCCACCAGCGAGCTTCCCAGATATGGGGCGTGATTACCTGGTCCGAGACGAAGGCGATGCGACGGGGCATTTCTTCGTCGCGGAGGGAGAAGAGAGCGGTTTCGGTGAAGCGAAGGCGAGCCAGTTCGTCGGCGCAGGCGGCGCATTGGCGGCCGTGCATTTCGACCGACCGGGCTTGGGCGGAGTCGAGCTCCCCGAAAATGTAATCACGTAGATCAAACGGTGAACAACTCATTGGGTACTCCGATGGGAAATGGGGGCCAAGGTTTCTTTCAACAGGTCTAGCGCCGTGTAGAGGCGGGACTTGACGGTGGAGACCGGGCACTCGAGGATTTCGGCCATTTCTTCAAACTTAAATCCTTGATAAACCTTTAGAACTACCGCTTCCCGTTGGTCCGGGGTTAGACGGCGGAGGGCAGCGTCAACGGCTAGGGCCGTCTCCATGGGCAACATGCTGGGGCCGGGAGGCAGGGTGGCGGAGATTTCAGAGGCGACGGGGTCAATGTCGTCGTTTTCCGGACGTTTGCGGCGGAGAAGGGAATAGGCTTCGTTGTGAGCAATGCGGAAGAGCCAGGAGGCGAACCGTTCGATATCTTCGAGCTTACGCAGGTTCTGGTAGGCCTTGAGCAAGACGTCCTGACAAAGATCCAACGCATCTTCCCGATTGCGGACCAAGCGGAGCAGATAGTTATAGACGCGCTTCTCCCAGCGAGAGACCAGCATGTTGTAGGCGTCGATATTGCCCTGCTGTGCCTTACGAATAAGATCGCGGTCTT
>JBKJLJ010000216.1:0-2518 GCA_046597015.1 Bryobacteraceae bacterium | reverse complement strand
ACCGAATTGGGGGGGCAACGCAATTGCAGATTTCGGCGGGGGAGGCCGGGTTCGAGGAAGAGATTCTTGAACGCGTTCAAAATGTTCCGGAGGTGCGGGTGGCGGTGCCCGTGATTGAGGCGGTGATGAACCCGCAGACGAAATCGCAGGCGAACATTTTGATTCTGGCCGTGGATATGACGGGCGACCGGAGCCTGCGGGACTATGCGCTGGAGTCCGGGGACGACTCGTTTATCGAAGACCCGCTCGTGTTTCTGGCGCAGCCGGATTCGATTATGATCACGCGGGAGTTCGCGGCCGAGAACGACTTGAAGAGCAACTCGGAGTTGACGCTGAACTCGATGGATGGGCCGAAGAAGTTCATCGTGCGCGGGATCATGAAATCGAGCGGGTTGACGACGGCGTTCGGCGGAAACCTCGCCATTATGGACGTCTATGCGGCGCAGAAGATTTTCGGGCGGGGCCGCAGGTTTGACCGGATTGACGTGGCGGTGCAGGAAGGGTTGGACCCCGCGGCGGTGCAAGTTCGGTTGGAGAAAGTTTTGGGGACGGGATTTCAGGTGGAGCCGCCGTCGTCGCGGGCAAAACAGTTTGAATCGCTGTCGAGCGTATATGGAATGCTGGCGAACATCACGAGTTTGTTTGCGTTGTTTATCGGGATGTTTTTGATCTATAACTCGTTTGCGATTGCGGTAACGCAGCGGCGGAGCGAGATTGGAATTTTGCGGGCATTGGGGGCGACGCGGCGGCAGATTCAAATCTTGTTTTTGGCCGAGAGCGCCGTGGGCGGGTTGGTGGGAGCGGGGTTAGGGGTGGTGTTGGGGATCCTGATCGCGCGCGGTATCGCGGGGTCACTGGGGCAGTTTTTAGGGGAAGTTTATGGCGTCGCCCAGAAGGCCGAGGAAGTTTCGTCGGATCCTCGACTGCTGGTGGGCGCGATGGTTTTGGGGGTGGTGACGAGTTTAATTGCGGCGTGGATTCCGGCGCGGAATGCGGCGCGTGTGGACCCGGTGCAGGCGCTGCAGAAAGGACGGTTCCAACTGCTAACGGCAGGCGAGAACCGGATGCGGCGGTGGCTGGCGTTCGGGCTGCTGAGCTTTGTCGGTGTTAGCTTGGCGTTTGGGCACGGCCGATTGATCTTCTACGCGGGCTATTTTGCGGCAATTTTTGCGGGGGTTTTGCTGGTGCCGACGTTGGGGCTCTGGTTGGCGCGGGGGATGCGACCGATCTTGAAAGCAATCTGGCCGGTGGAGGGAACGCTGGCGGCGGATTCGCTGATTCAGTCGCCGCGGCGGACGTCGGGCGCAGTGACGGCGCTGGCGCTTTCGGTGTCGCTTATCATTGCACTGGGTGGGATGACGCAAGCGGCTTACGCCTCGATTGAAGAGTGGCTGCGGGTGGCTTTGAACCCGGACATGTACCTGGCGCCGACGCAGAACTTCACGGATCGGAGCTTCCGGTTTCCGGCGGAGTTAGCTGGAGAGGTGGCGAAGTTGCCTGGGGTTCGGCGAATTCAGGCGGTGCGGATCGTGAGGCTGCCGATGGACGGGGAGCCGGTGATGTTTGTTTCGCTGGACGTTTCGAGCGTGTCGCAAGAAGCCCGATTGCCGATTGTTTCGGGCGATGGACCGACGATGTACCGGCAAGCGGCCGAAGGCAAGGGCGTGATTATTTCGGACAACTTTGCGTTGATGCACAACCGGAAGCAGGGCGATATTCTGACCATCCCGACGCCGGGCGGAATGCTGGAGATGCCAGTATTAGGGGTGGTGGTGGACTTCTCGGACCAGAAGGGTTCGATTTTGTTGGATCGGAGCATTTACGAAAAATATTGGAAGGACACGTCGTCGAACGTGATTCGGATTTACTTGCAGCCGGGCGTGACGGTGGGGCAGATGCGAGAGCGGATTGCGGCGCAAACGGGGACGCGATTCCGGTATTTCGTGTTCACGAATGAAGACCTGCGGAGCTATATTTTGCGGATCACGGACCAATGGTTTGGGCTGACGTACATCCAGATTGCCGTGGCCGTGCTGGTTTCGATTTTGGGGATCGTGAACACGTTGACGGTTTCCATTACGGACCGGCGGCGGGAGTTGGGCGTGTTGCAAGCGGTGGGGGGATTGCGACGGCAGATCCGCGGGACGATTTGGCTGGAGGCGGTTTTGATTGGGGCGATTGGGTTGATATTGGGATGCGGGTTCGGTGCGGTGGCGCTGTACTACGCCCTGGAAACTTCGGCGCGGGATTTGTCCGGCATGCGGCTGGCGTATGGCTACCCATTTCGAACCGTGTTGACGCTGATCCCGATTATTTTGGGCAGCGCGTTTTTGGCTTCGCTCGCGCCGGCGGAAGCGGCGGTGCGGGGTTCGTTAGTAGAGGCATTGGAATATGAATAAGCTCGTTTTTCTCCTGTTTGCGGGAACGCTATTGGCGCAGGATGCGCGGAAGATCGTCGAGGAGTCGCAGAAGCTGCCCCGGTCCGGGAGTCAGCAATACGAGGGGGTGTGGGAGGTTT
>JBKJLJ010000049.1:0-2914 GCA_046597015.1 Bryobacteraceae bacterium | reverse complement strand
CTCCTGCCCGACATCTTCGACATCCTCACGACGACTAATTAGACGCGAAATCGTACCCAAGATCCGACGGCGATAGGCCTGCACAATTTGGCCGAAAGCCGCGTCGTCGCCCTCTCTCGCTTTCTCGATGAGCGAAAAATCAACGAGCATCGCGGCCTTCACCCGCGTCGGGCTCGCCGTTTCACTGCCGATCTGATTAATGGATATGCCAAGAGTGGCCAATGAGTTCCCTCAAAATCTTGAGGCGAACGTTCTTTACCGTAGGTTACACGATTCCAGCTAAGCAGCCGGCTCCCGAACCCGCCCGGATTTGCTGCGCACAGCGGCCAGCGTCTCCAAAATCTCAATCACTCGTTCCACCCCAGCCCGCTGTGTCCGCAAATAATCCAGCTTTTGCTCCGGACCAGCGTTCTTCAGCTCCGGGGGAAATAAATACTGAGCTTGCATACGTATACTCCTATAGTACTGTTAGTCATAAGTCAATCCCCTTACGGTACTAGTACTGAAGTTTCTCCCTCCCGTGCTACCCTCAAGGCTCCTCCCAAACCTCATGGATTTCCTCGCCGGTCTTAACCCTCAGCAACAAAAAGCAGTCGCCGCAACCAACGGTCCCCTCCTCATTCTCGCCGGCGCCGGCTCCGGAAAAACTCGCGTTATCACCCATCGCATGGGCCATATCATTCAGTCCCTCGGCGTCCACCCCCAAGCCGTTATGGCCGTCACGTTCACCAATAAAGCCGCCGGCGAAATGCGCGACCGCACCGCCAAAATACTCGGCGAAACCAACGTCATGCGCCTCCCGCGCGTCTCGACGTTCCACGGCTTCTGCGTCCGCCTCCTCCGCCGCGACGGAGCGCGACTCGCCGACATCCGCCCCAACTTCACCACCCAATACCTCATCTACGACGCCGACGATCAAGCCGCCCTAATCAAAGGAATTTATAAGAATTTAGGCCTGGATGAGAAGTTTATGCAGTACCGCGCCGCCCTCGGCGCCATCTCCCGCGCCAAGTCCGCTCACGAAACTCCCGCCGACTTCTACAAGCAAACGCAGGACCCCAAAATGTCCCGCCTCGCCGTCGTCTTCGAACAGTACGAAGCCAAACTCCGGCAAGCCAACGCCCTCGATTTCGACGACCTGCTGCTGGAAACCGTTCGCGTCCTCACCTACGACACCGAACTCCGCCGCAAGTACAACGAGTGGATCGAATACCTCATGATCGACGAGTACCAGGACACCAACCGGTCCCAGTACGATCTCATGCGCCTCCTCTCCCAAATGCGCCACAACGTCTGCGTCGTCGGCGACGAAGATCAATCCATTTATAGCTGGCGTGGCGCTGATATTAAAAATATTTTAGATTTTGAGCAAGACTACCCCGGCGCCCAAATTATCCGCCTCGAACAAAACTACCGCTCCACCAAAAACATCCTCGACGCCGCCGGCGCCGTCGTCGCCAACAACATCCAACGCAAAGGCAAAACTCTTTGGACCGACTCCGGCAGCGGCGAAAAAGTCACCGTCTACGAAGCCCTCGATGGAGAAAACGAAGCCCTTTACATCGCCAGCGAGATTAACAAACACCTCGATCGAAATCCCGGCTCCCGCGCCGCCGTCCTCTACCGCACCAACTCCCAGTCCCGCCAAATCGAAGAAGCCCTCCGCCGCTACAACCGCCCCTACATAGTCGTGGGCGGCTTCAGCTTCTACCAACGCGCCGAGGTTAAGGACCTCCTGGCCTACCTCCGCCTCCTGATGAACCTCGACGACTCGATCGGCCTCCTCCGCTGCGTCAACACCCCCGCGCGCGGCATCGGCAAAACCACCCTCGACCAAATCGAACAGCACGCCGGCCAGTTCAAAATTACCATGTGGGAAGCCATCGGCGACATGCTCCAAAAGCACTCCCTCGGGGCCCGCGCCGAAAGCGCCCTCAAAGCCTTTCGCGAACTCATCCAGGTCTGCCAACAAGCCGTTGCCACGAACGATATCGGCGTCGTCCTCCGCACCGTCTACGTCGAGTCGGGGTATAAACGCATGCTCGAAACCGACCAAAGTCCCGAAGCCGAAGGCCGCATCGAAAACATCGCCGAACTCCTCAACGCAGCCGCCGAAGCCACCGAACGGGGCGACTCCATCACCGACTTCCTCGACCACACCGCCCTCGTCGCCGACTCCGATAACCTCGACGAAACCGCTCGCATCAGCCTCCTCACCATCCACAACGCCAAAGGCCTCGAATTCCCCATCGTCTTCCTCGCCGGGATGGAGGACGGCCTCTTCCCCCATAGCCGCAGTCTTAACGACGACGCCAGCATGGAAGAAGAGCGCCGCCTCTGCTACGTCGGCATGACCCGCGCCGAACAAAAGCTGACCCTCTCCTGGGCCCGCTTCCGTCGCAAGTTTGGTGGAGGACCCGCCGAACCCACCATGCCCTCCCGCTTCCTCACCGAAGTGCCTAAACAACTCGTCCTCCGCGCCGGTGCCAACTCCGCCGCCTTCTCCACCAACGAAGAGGAAGACGTCGACCTCTTCCTCGAACGCGAAGAGGTCCGCCACTCCGTCAAGAAAAACCTGTTCACCGGCAAAACCTACAACTCGGTCGACAACATCGCCCGCTACTTTGAAGAACGCGGCGTCAAAGTCCCCGCCAACATCGCCGCCAAAGCCGCGGCCCCGCAACCCACTCCGCCATCCACCTCGCAAGACGACACGCCCCCCTGGCTCCGCGACCTCGAAACAGAAGCCACCGCCCCTCCCCCCGCTCCGCCCAAACCGGCCGCCTCCCCCGGCACTGCCCCGCCGTGGCTCAAAACTCTCGAAGCCGAAAACAAGCCCCCGCTCACCAACCGCCCCGCCTTGCCCACGTCCGGCGGAAGGCCGATGTTGGCCCCCAGTAAAGTCCCCTACACC
>JBKJLJ010001052.1:0-12385 GCA_046597015.1 Bryobacteraceae bacterium | reverse complement strand
GGCCGTCAACCATGGCTCGAAAAGCGAAAACGACAAAGCCCAACCATACGCCAAAGGCGTTTCTCAAAGCTGCCCGACCTCGACCAAGCCAAATCCGCCGTTCTCAACAGCCTCAGTTTTGCAGATGCCCTACGCGGTTACCGTCACGCCATTAATGAGTTCATTGAGTGGTACTGTTCTGGACTGCGGCTCTCCTTCAACCGTTCTGTAGTCCTTCGCTTTCGAATCCACTTGGAATCGCGCAATCTGGCCCCTCGGAGTCGTGCGGCGTTTAAAATACGAAGCGGTCGATCGCGGCCTTCTCGGCCCTGACCTTGCAGCGGGCATCCGCCGTCTAACGGGCGTAAAGAAACTCGGAGTGCGCTTGGGGAAATTGGCTGACCGTGGAACAGACGACGACTCTCTGGCAAACTCCACCGGATGATCGCCTCAGGGGCAAGCGATATCGCACCTTGCTGGCGGGGCTACTGGCTTGTGGCTTACGGCGCCATGAGGCAGTTTCCCTGGAGATCCGCCACTTTCAGCAGCGGGAGGATTACTGGGCAATTATAGACCTCCATGGGAAAGCTGGTCATATTCGCACGGTTCCCGTACCCGATTGGGTCAAGATGCCACTCGACCAGTGGACGCAGGCGGGGGTGATCCAAACAGGAAAGTTCTTTCGACGAGTGACGAAAGCCGGAACCGTTTGGGGAACCGGGATGACCGAGTGGGTGGTGTGGCATGTCGTCCGCGAGTATGCGGCTGCTGCCGGCATCGCCACTCTGGCTCCTCATGATCTTAGGCGTAGTTGCGCGCGACTTTATCATTCGGCCGGAGGCGAATTGGATCAAATTCAGTTCTTGCTTGGCCACGTCTCGATTCAAGCCACGGAGCACTACCTCGGCTGGAAACAACGAATCAAGGCTGCGGTCAATGATCGCCTGGGAATCGAGCCACTTGCCTAAGGCTACCGTGAGGCCAGTCGACGGATTGCCGACGATTCGTATGACACGGCGCCGCGTCCCGATAGCGGGACTCTTCGGGGAAATGCCGGGTGACGACATTTGGCACAAGATATCCTTACTTAATACGGATTGTCGAGCCTGCCGATGACTGTGATTAGAGTTGCAGAATAGCTATAGGATAGCTAGAATCGCGATATGAATGTGAGCGTTACCGAAGGGAAAAACAAGCTTACTCAGCTCCTGGCAGCGGTTGAACAAGGCGAGCGGGTTTCCATTCGGCGGCACGGGCGAGTGATCGCCGAACTGGTACAGCCATCCGCGAGGAGAGCGCCCAAGTTCGGGTCGTTGAAGGGATTGGTTCCAATGACCGCGGAGCAATTTGGGGAAGCCACACGCCCGATGACGGCAGAAGAAGCTGAGGCAATTCTCGAGGGGCGTTACTGAGTTGCGGCTTCTGCTCGACACAACGGCGCTCTAAATGGCGGGGGGAGTCTCGGATCTTGCCTTCACACCCAGGGTTCAACGGCTCCTCGAAGATCCCGATACCGTAAGGTTCATCAGCCCGATTTCATTTATCGAGATCGCCATTAAAGCCAACAGAGGGCTGACACCGTTCACCCGGAAACATCTTGAAACCTTGGTATTCGACCTTAACTTAACGGTTTTGCCAATCAGCGCCGAGCATTCCATGGGGCTGTTTGGCCTGGCGGCTCATCATCACGATCCGTTTGACCGTGCCTTGATCTCTATCGCGCTGGCCGAAAGTGTTCCCATTGTGGCCAGGGACCGAGAATTCAAGAAGTACAAAGGGCTTCGGACGATCTGGTGAATGTTTAGGAGCCCTTCCGTTCATGAAGTTCAGCAGGATGGAGCGGCCGACGCAGAGCCGCAAACGCCGCGGCTGAAACGGCTCAAGATCGCGGCCAGGATTCGGGTGTCGGCACGCAAGATCTGGGTGTCGCTGCCGCGAAGTTACCCGATGCAGGCTTAGTACGCTCTGTTCCACCTTCTGATTCGCTCGGCGGTCTTAAAGTGAAGCGACCTAATGCACCGGGCTCGAATCGGAAGAATGTTTGAGCATGCGCGAATGGAAACGATCTCCGCGGCAACGATCAAGAGCGCTCGCGGCGAAACTGGTCCTGAGGCATCCAACTCGATGGAAGTGACTCTCCGAATTGAGCTAAAGCGACTTGCTTGTGGTCTGCGACGCCACGGGTGATCTCCGGGGAGATGCGCCACGTACAGCAGCGGGAGGGTCACTGGACGATCATAGATGTCCAGGGTAAAGTTGGTCAAACGTGCACGATTCGTGTGCCCGATTGGGGCAAAACGCTGTTGGCCCGTTGGACACCAGCCGCGGCGATCCAAACAAGGAAGGACTTTCGGGGAGTGACGAAGGTCGGAACAGCATGGGAACGGGGATGACCGAGGAGTTGGTGTGGCAGGTGGTCCGTGAGTATGCCGCCGCCGCGGGCATCGCCAGTCTGGCGCCCTAAGATCTGCGGCGTAGTTGCGCGCGACTGTGTTATTCGGCGGGAGGCGTGTTGGAACAAATTCAGTTCTTGCTCGGCCAAGTCTCGATTCCAACTACGGAGCGCTATATCGGCTGCAAGCAGCGAATCAAGTCCGCCGACAATGATCGCCTCGGGATCGAGCCGCCAGCCCGAAAAGGCAGGTGAGTCCTAACAAATCGCCGACAATCCGGCTGGCCGCTATCGGATCGACGGAATCTGCAACTGTTCACAGATTTTTCGGGCCATGCGGCTGTCGATCTCATTGGGGCGAGGCACTGGGGCCTTGTTTCCTAATGGACTATCGAAGTCGGAGTGTCGCCCACCCTATCTTGCCAACAGGCAACTATGCCGCTTGCGGTGGTCGATTAGCTCGTACCGTTACACGAACGGGGCTTACGGCATGAACGGAAAGCGGGATCAGCTCGATGAGGTCGGCATCGGCGGCCACCGAGTCTGGATTCGGGGCGGGCAAAGGCTTGCCTTCCTCGATAACCAGTTGCGCCATGTCTTCGAGAGCACTCGCGATCATCACCCGGGCGTCTGCTAGATCGAAGCCCTGTGTAACCGCTCTAGGAAAATCTACCGCTTCCGCGACCACCATCCCACCCGGAGTGCGCGGAAGATAAAACGCTACGTGATATCGGAGCATGCTTCATGATATGACGCCTGCGTCGTCTGCGCGCTCCGGTGTTCCTGCAACCTGAAGTTGGGACGAGAAGTCATACTCTGATGACGTAAAGCCGTTTCATTTTCCGACAGCGCCCCTATAGAGTGGCCTGTCAGAACGTCGTCACAGGGCCGACATCGGTAAACGCTTGCCGACTCGACCACCTTGCCTTCCGTCCAAGGGCATGGAATGATCGAAGACAGTCGCCGTGGTGCCGTGGTGCCGGCGCACAGGAGGTGTCCGATGTTTTGGAAAGCTCCCTTTGCAGTGGGTTTAGGTGTCATAGTTCTTGGCCTTTGGTCGCCCACTATCGCCCAGGCGGGCGATCAGCAGTTGGTCGAGGACTACCTGAAAGGTCGCGGAGCCAGCAGCGCGGTCGTGAGGCCGATCACCGACGATTACGTAGGCCGAACCTTTCCGAGTATCAGTTTCTTTGGCGTAATCTTCCGGCAGTACCCGGTCGCCGTGCAATGCCCGCAGACGCGGGACCTGAAGTGCGCGAACGTCTTCTTTGTCAAAGATGGCCGGGTTGATTTCGTATCGAACATTCCGGACCTGACCTTCTTCTTCGCCACGGAACTGGGTCCGGTGCCGTCCGAGGAGGCGGCGACCGATGCGGCCAGCACATGGCTGCGGTTCTCTGAAGAGTTGAAACAAGATCTGTTCTACACGTTCTCCGCGCCGGAGATCTCCTACATGCCTCGGGAAGATATAAACAGGGTGCGAGCGCGTGCGGCGGTGACCGCGGGCGGCGATGGCCATATTGAGATGCTGATGACGCTCGGTTCCGCCGGGAGCCTCGTGAACATCTACGAAAAAGGCACACCACGGCCGGGGGTTCGACCGATCTGCCAAGCGACCAAATTGCTTCACCGTGACCCGATCGTTCGCCGCATGGCGGAGCAGGACCTTCTGGTGATGGGCCGCGCGGCCAAGCCGTACTTAGACCAGGTCCGAGCCAAAGTCAGACCCAAGCACCAGCAGACGATCGACCGCCTCTGGCAACGCATTCTAAACGAGGGGCGCTAGGCCGGGATCTCTGGGTGGATCAGTTGGCTAATGCGCTTCCAAAAGCGATGTCTCCAAATCCGGACGGCAAAGCGGCCTCAAGATTGATTTGCGCTCCGGTGGCTGGATGGTGGAATTTCAGATATTGGGCGTGCAGGAAATATCCTCCATCGCCGGGGAGGCCGGGGAGATTTTCAAGCGGCTGTCCGGTTGGACCGTACAGAGGATCGCCGACCAGGGGATGGCCGATGGAGGCCAGATGGATCCTGATTTGATGCGGGCGGCCCGAAAATAGGCTTACTTCAAAAGTTGTGGTGCTGGCGGTTCGGGAGATGACCTTGGCGAGCGACCTTGAGGGCTTGCCAGTTGGGTTGGCGGCCCAGACGGACCCGATGAGCGGGTGCGGTACGAGGCCGATGGGGGTGAGGATTTCATAAGCATCGAACTGGGCCACGTTTTGAGCCAGCGCCCGGTAGATCTTTTGAATTTTGGGCGTGTTCCAGTCGGTGAATAGGGTCGAGGCCGCCTGCGGTGTTTTGGCAAACAGGACGATGCCGGTGGTGGCTCGGCCTAGCCGGTGGACCGGGTTTGCGTTGGGGGTTTGCTTTTGTACCAAACGCAGGAGGGTGTTCTCCATGAAGCCGCCGCCGGGGAGGGTGGGCAGACCGCTGGGTTTGTCGACGGCTAAGAGATGGGGGTCTTCAAACAGGACTTCGAAGTGCTGAGGGGCGGCGGGCTCGATCCAGGGGGGACGGTTCCAGACCAGGGTTTGGCCGACGGCGACCGATTCGCTTCCGGTGGCGGTGACGCCGTCGAGGGTGACTTCGCCGTTGTTCAGTTTTTGTTGCCAGGCCTGCGGGGTGGAGTGGGGGTACAGGCTCGCCAAATGGGAGAGCAGGAGTTGGCCATGGTATTTGCTGCTGATGATGGTGGTGTAGGCATAGCCCCCGTTGCGCATGTAGTTTGAGTGTAGGCTATGGGATTCGGGGGGCGGCGAATGATCTGGCGCATTGGCGGGAGGACCAGCGGTTCGCACCCTGCAGTCGAGAACTATTCCCGTTCGTCCCAGGCTGTCGGATTCCAGGGTTGGCGCAGCGCCTTGATCCCTTCCTCAATGTCGTGGGCGAACTCGTCATCCATCACTGCGCTCGAACGTCGCGCCTTCAGATCGGCGACGATCGCAGAGATCGATCGACCCACGGGCAGGGAGGGCTCGTTGGAGTTCGGCACTAATCCCACCTTGGCTTCTGATGGCTAGCGACGATCTCTTCAGCATCTCTGCCGAAATCTTCATCGAGAGTTACTGGCGAGTTCCGCTGTTTGGCTTCGCGACGGATCTCGGCGATTGGCCGCCCGCTGGGATAGCAGGCCCGGATGATGGCGACGGGCCGGTGGTCCTGCTCGATGATGATGTCGACGCTTGGCCGAACTTTGGCCAGCATGGCAGAAAGATCGCGAGCAACTTCGGCTTCGCTTAGGTGAAGAGTTGCCATGGTCCATTATGACTCCTGCGCTTGGTTGGCGTCTTTCTTCGGTGGCTCAAGTGGAACGCCGTGCCGGGTGTGTGGCCGCTACTTCCAATGTGTCGTGGCCAACGCCAGGAGTGTACTCCAGTCGTCGGGCGGATTGCCTCGCTGCAACATCTTCTGGAACACGGCGTAGGGATCGGTCGCGCTTCCGGCCGAGCGGAGGGTGCTTTCGTCGTTGACCCACGCGAAGATAATGATCTTCGCTTGAGAGTCAAAGCGGAAAAACAAACGGAAGCGCTGTGCGATCTTCGCCCGGCGCCAATGTCGAAACGCCGGGCCCATCGTGTTGCCCTGCCGGTATTCGTCCCGGTTAGGATCACCGGGAACCGCTTCGAACATCACTTGTGTGAGAGCCCTGAATAATCTCACGTTGGCATTCGATTCAAAGCCTTGTGGATCCTGCAGTTTGGCTCGATCGACGGCTGCGGCCAATTTCCGCATCTGCTCGACTATGCACTCGTGGAAGAGCAGCGTCCAGCCGTTTCGCTCGATCACAGTTCGACGTCGCCCTCGATCTTCGTGTTGGGATCAACGGGTTGCGCCTGGGTCGCCATCATTTTGCGGACGAGACCTTCCGGCAGGTCCGTGATGCGCCGACCAGCTTGAATGTCTTGTTCCAACAGATGGAGAAAACCGGCAATTGCCGGATCCTCGTGAGGCGAAGCCTCTGCGCGAGTGACGATCACTTGCCCGGCTCGCAACTCGAATGCGACCTTCCCGCCAACGTCGATACCGAGCGCTTGGCGAATCGACTTCGGCAAAGTGATCTGGCCTTTCGATGTCACGGTGGCGGTTTCATGGATGGAGGGCATGACGAATCCAAGTGTAAGGAATAGTCCTTACGCTTGTCAATTATGGGCCGGTACGCCCTTCTTTCGATGTGGGCTCGTTCTCGAACGACTCCGGGAAATCGCGGTAACTAGTCGGTGGTCCCGGTGCTGCCGGTCGGGCCGAAGTATTTTTCGAGCCAGGCGATCCAACGGCGATCGACGTCGCGGGAATGGACGGGATCGGCGGGGCTGTGGCCGGGCAACGGATAAGCGATAAACTGCGTCGGAACTCCGCGATCGCGGAGCGCATGGTAGAGCTCATACGACTGGGTGATGGGCACCCGGTAGTCTCCGGTGTTGGAGAGAATCAGCGTCGGGGCTTTGATGCGCGTCGCGTAGTGGATCGGCGATTGTTCCAAGGCGGCCTGCATGCGCTTGGGATCCGTCCAGGGCGAGCCTCCGATAGACGAGCCACGCCGCACGTTGGCGTCGCCGAGATTGTATTGATCCATCCAGGCGGTGACCGCCGCGCCGGCTACCGCCGTACGCCAAACGTCAGGATAGTTGCCCAGCAGCCACGTCGTCATGTAGCCGCCATAGGACCAGCCAGTTGGGGCCATGCGGGTTTCATCGACCCAGCCTCGCTTCTTTAAAACCTCGACACCGCTCATCACATCGCGGCCGGGGCCAGCTCCGGCATCGTTCCAAATCGCGGCTTGAAACGCGTTGCCGAGATTGTCGCTGCCGCGGTAGTTGGGTTCGAAGATCACCCATCCGCGCGAGGCAAGCAGTTGCGCGCGGCCGAAGGTTTCTTTCGAGGCCGAACGGGGTCCGCCGTGGATGTAGAGCACCAGAGGATACTTCTTCGATGCCACGAAACCCGGGGGATAGGTGACGACACCGTCCTGCTTGAAGCCGTCAGCACCGGTCCATTGGATACTTTCGGTTTTGCCTAGTTCGAGAGTTTCGAACGTCCCATTGAAGTCGGTTAGCCGTTCAGGCTTGGTGGCGGCTGTTTTGGCGATATAGATTTCGGCGGGGCGGGTGGGGGTGCTGGCGGTGAAGGCTAGCGTGCCGTCGGTCGCGAGCGAGGCATCGAGCCAGAAGGGCGCGGTGGGAACGACTTTGCCGAGATCGTACTTTTTGGCCGCGCTTTCGAGGGGCTGATTCCAGACGCTGACGCCGGTGCCGTCGTTGGCGCTGACGATCAATGATTTGCTGTCGGAGGTCCAGATGGCGCGCATGGTGTTACGATCGAGCGCGGCGGTGACGCTGCGGCCTTCGCCGCCGGTGAAGGAGGCGACCTGGATTTCATTGCCGTTTTTTGCGTTGCCTGCGCGGGGATACCAGTAGCTGACGAGCTTGCCGTCGGGCGAGATGACGGGCTGGGATTCGTTGCGGTTGCGTCCGGTGAGGGCGCGGACGGCGGCGGTTTCGACGTCGATCACTTGAATGCTGCTCTGGTCGGCGTCGCCGGTGTAGGGCGTGGCGACCTTGACGAAGACGAGGGACTTGCCATCGGGCGACCAGTTGACGGGCGAGGAGGGCGAACTGGGGGGCATGCTTTTGGGCAGGGTCCAGGCGCCGGAGGTGAGGCGCTTGGCGCGGCCGACGCCATCGGCGGGGGTGATCCAGAGATGCGAGGGGAGTTGGGCGGTGGTGACGAGAAAGTCGTTGTGACCGACTTCGAAAGCCTTGTTGTGGCGTTCGGGGCCGGTGAGTTTGGGGGCTTCGTCTTCGGTGACGTAGGCGAGGCGCGAGCCGTCCGGGCTCCAGGAGAACTGCTGAACGGCCTTGGGGGCGGAGGTGAGTTGGACGGCCTCGCCGCCGCCGTCCATGGGCAGGGCGAAGACCTGGGAACGACCTTCGAGGGTGGCTAGAAATGCGAGGCGTTTGCCGTCTGGAGACCAGCGGGGTGAGGAGATGCCACGGCGGTCGCGGACGAGGACGCGCTGGGATTTTGACGAGGTATCGATGAGCACCAACTGGGCGTCGTAGCGGTTTTCTTCGAAGTTGGCGCGGGAGACGATGGCGGCGATACTCTTTGCATCCGGTGAGATTTGGGGGTCGGCGAGGCGGACGATTTGGCCCATCTTTTCGAGGGAGAGCTTTTCGGCGGCGGCGGAAACAACGAGCAAGCAGGCCAGCAGGATGTGCTTCATCCGTCGATTATAGCTTGGTGGCCGGTGCTGTTCCGATCTGGTGATGTTCAATTCTTGGCGAGCTTTTGCAGGTTGCGAAGGCCCAACAAGGCGCGTTCTTCTGAACTCGCGCACAACGGACACGTTTCGGTACGGCGTGCTGGGTTTTGACGAACCCGCTGGGGGAGAGTCTCATTCCGCGAAGATCTCTTGCAGGGTCCTCAGCATGGCAGTTAGCGTTTTTGCCGATGCCGCCCCCTGTTTCTTCACCAGCCGGGTTTTATCGACGGCGCGAATCTGGTCGAGGAGGATCAAGCCCTTGCGGCCAGCGTGATTGATACCGGTCCGAAACGGTGCCTTGCGACCCGCCGTGGTCATCGGGGCGACGAGTACGGTTCGCAAATGATCGTGCATTTCGGGAGGAGACACCACGACGCATGGGCGTGCCTTCCTGATTTCGCTTCCGACGGTGGGATCAAGGTTCACCAACCAAATCTCGCCACGCGTCACCAGACCAACTCCGAATCCCCGGCATTCCCAAACTCTCCCATTACGAGTTCGTCGTCGCCAGCTTCCGCGATCTTCTTGGCGGCCTCAGCCCAACCTAATCGAGCCGGGCTCCCGGACCTGCGCAGAACTAGAGCACCATCCTCAATCGTCATTTCCACTACCGCCTTTGCATCGAGTCCTAGTTGCGCCAGTACCGGTTTGGGGATGACGACTCCCTGAGAGTTCCCGATTTGTCGAATGCTTACATGCATGGCACGCATAGTGATAACAATGTTATTCCATGGTGGCTAAGCGGTCAACCCTGGGGTTTGGCCTGGGGTTCCGCCCTCGGGTTTCGCCGCGAGGCTTCTGTACTCGCGGACAACGGACACGTTTCGGCACGGCCTGTGCGCTTTGAGTCGCTCATCTACCTTTGACGTCGATTCTTGAATAGAGGCGACCCTGGTGGAAGGTTCAAGGGAGAGGGGAGGGGGCGGCTACAGAGAGAGGACCTGAAGCCCTGGGATCATGCGGAAGTGGCGGACGTTGCGCGCTCCGAGGGCGTAGCTGTAATGCAGAGCCGTGATCCCGATCAGCAGATCAGCGGTCGCTATGACGAGCCCCACCTTCTTCATGTCCGCATCGATCTTGGCGGCGTGCACGCCCATCTCCCGCGTGAACGGTTCCACCGGCAGGATAGCCAGTACTTCGTCGAGATACCGCCGACGTTTTGCGGCGGTATCGGGCGTGTTGGCGCGGTGCCAGCCATGTTCAAGTTCCATCACCGAGATGGCCGAGAGCAGGAACTCGGTTTCGGCGTACTCGGCGGAGAGCGATGCAAGCAACTGGCTCACTGGTCGCTTTTCCCGTTCCGCCGCGATGAGCACGCTGGAGTCGAGGACTAGTCCCACCCGTTAATCCCAAGCTGGCGGTTCGAACGTGTCGCGGCGGGCGTCAATTCCTGCCTGCACATCTTTGGCGAAGTCGTCATCGGGCACTGGCGCATCTCCCAACTTTGCTTCGTACGCTTTGGCCAGCGCGATGGACTCGCTGAGCTTGCGCCCCGGGCGGGTAGATGATGCGGACGCCTTCAGCACGGCGACGGGCCGATAGTCCTGCTCGATTACGATTTCAACGCCTTGCTGGACTTTGCCCAGCACGGCATGAAGATCGCGAGCCACCTCGGCTTCGCTCATGTGAACAGTTGCCAAAATTTAATTATGACTCCTCTTGTTCCTTGGCGTCTGCTTCGGCGGCTAGAGCGGAACGTTGTTCCTCGCAGTGGATTTCGGGATCTTTCTTCCGCCGTGTCGATTGCGTTGAGAACTCTATTGTTTTTAACTATCGGCTAAATCGACTGGGGTTTCGTTTCAAGCTGGAGAATTCGCGGATGTGGCAGTAGTTGACAGAATCTGCCAGTTCTGTATAGTTCAAGTTATGACGTCAATGAATGTTTCGCTGCCAGAAGAGCTTAAGCAATTTGCGGAAGCGCAAACCAAAAACGGCTACAGCACACCGAGTGAGTACGTGCGGGAACTGATCCGTAACGACCAACGACGGCGGATGAAAGACCAGGTGGATGCGATGCTACTGGAGGGGTTGCGATCGGGCGATTCGATTCCAGTCGATGCGAAGTTTTGGGATGACCTGAAGCAGGAAGCGATTACGAAGTTGGCCGCCCGCAAGAAAAGCACTCGAAAATGACCGAGTCCGTTACCCAGCGGCCACGTGCACGAGTTGATCTGCTGGAACAGTTCGTCTTTTTCGGCGAAGAAAAAAGCGTTGCAATGGCGGAGCGATACTTCGCCGCCGTTGACGAGACCTGCTTGCTGTTGGTAAGGCAACCTCGAATGGGGGCGCGTCACGAGAGTAGCGTTTCGGATCTTAGAGAGATGCGACGTGTCCCGGTCAAGGGTTTTGATAACTACATCATCTTTTATCTCCCTCTTGAGAGTGGCATTGATGTCATCCGCGTGGTGCACGGGGCCCGTGACCTTCAGAATCTCTTCGAGGGAGAGGAGAAATTGCCTGATGAGTGAGCTTACTCCATGGTCTGGTTTCCTTTCTTGAATCCTTCTGTGGCGGCCGCCTCGAAGGTCTAGAATGGTCCGCTCCCTTACGGTCGCGGTTCGGTGCTGGGTACGTTCTCGGATATCGTGCTGAAGGGTGTTGGAGTGCGCCGCTGCCTAGCGGTCGCGGTTCGGTGCAGGGAGATCTTTGGCGAGCTTCTTGAGGGTGTCGGTGCCTAGGGTTTTGCGGACGACCTTGGCGAGGAGGGCGGGGTCTCCGTCGGCTCCCTGGCGCTGGATCGCTTCCCGGTATCGCTCCTGGCGGTCCGCTAAATCTAACGGGGTTTCTCCTTGAGCGTTCTTGGCTTCGAGCGAGGCTCCTTTCGAGTGGAGGAATTCCAGGAGTTCGGGCTTTCCTTCGATCGCCGCTAAATGGAGGATCGTCTGATTTTGACGGGCTAACGTAATCGCTTCGACCGGGTCCGGGATCTTGTCCTTCGGGCTCCAACGTCCGTTTACCTGGGCTCCTCTCGCTACCATCTCGGGGACGATGGCCATATCCGCGGCGAGTACGGCGACGGAGAACGGCGTGTGGCCGTCCTTACGCAGGAGATTGGGGTTGCCTCCGCGGTCGGCGAGGAGACGGACTAGCTCTACGCAGTTGGAGCTGGCGGCGATATGCATGGCGGAAGAGCCGGGCGGGGCGGGGTTGATGCGGACATCTCCGGCAGGGCCTCCGGTGGGGTAAACCGTCTGGCTATTGGGGTCGGCTCCGGCTTGGAGGAGACGTTGGACGAGGGCGAGGGAATCCTTCAGGTTGCCGGCGGCGTCTTCGTCCGTACCCAGCGCGAGGGCGGCGGCGTTTTGGCCATAAGCTCCCTTCTGCCGGGTGCCGCTGCGGGCGGACTTCGCTACCGCTAACGCGGCTCCGTGGAGAGGGGTGTAGCCGGCTCCGTCCACCACCTTCACCGTGGCTCCGCGGTCGAGGAGGAGGTTGGCCATCGCTACGTTCGGGCTGAAACGCTGGGAGCTGCCGGCCGTTGCGGGGCCGCCCTTGCCGGGGACGAAAACGCCCTTCGGCTGGTCCCATTTGTAGAGGGCGGCGAGCAACGGGGTGGTGCCGTCGGCGGCGGTCGAGTTCGCGTCGAGGCCGGCGTCGAGGAGGGCCTTGGCGGAGACGAGATCGTTCTTTTGCACGGCGAAGAAGAGGGCGTTGAGGCCGCCTTTTTTGGCGGCCTCAACGCCCTCTTCTTCGCCGTGCAAAAGAACGATCTCGTCTCCGCCAAGGCCCTCCTCGACGCCGGCCTCGAC
>JBKJLJ010000973.1:0-6609 GCA_046597015.1 Bryobacteraceae bacterium | reverse complement strand
TCCTCCCCCAGCAACCGCGAGATCCCAAAATCCAACAGCTTTACCTGACCCTCACCCGTCACCAGTACATTGCTCGGCTTCAAGTCCCCGTGCACGATCAGGTTGCGGTGCGCCTCCCCCACCGCGGCACAAATTTCGAGAAACAACCGCAAGCGCTCCGCTAACCCCACCGGCCGGCTCCGCAGATACCCATCCAGCGGCTGCCCCGCTACATACTCCATCACCAAATACGGCATCCCCTCCGGGGTTACTCCCCCATCCAGCAACTGCGTAATGTTCGGATGATGCAGGCGAGCCAAAATCTGCCGCTCGTTTCGAAACCGTCTCGCCACGCTTTCGCTAAACGTCCCCGCCCGAATCAGCTTCACCGCCACCGGCATCGCGTACCCGTCCATCTCCCGGTTGGCAAGGTATACCGCTCCCATTCCTCCCTCGCCCAGGGGTCGCTCCAACAAATAGTGGCCGATCCGCCGGCCAGCGTAGTTCTCCATCATCGGCCGCAGATCCACCGCCGGATCGTCTAAAAATCCGCTGGCCTGCTCGTGCGCTTCGAGCAGACTCCATACTTCGGCCTCCACCGTATCCTCCCCAGTCGTCGCCGCGGCCACAAAATTTTGCCTGTCCGCCGCCGGCAAGGTCAGCGCCTGATGAAACACCTCTTTCACCCGCTCCCACCGCGCGGCCGAAAACGTCATGGCTGCCGCGACATCTCCCGGAATAGCCACGCCTTGGCCGTCACCCAATCCCGTTTTACTGTCGCCGCCGAAATTCCCAGCGCCTCCGCGGTCTCCTCAATAGTCAGCCCCGTGAAGAATCGCATCTCGACAATTTGCGCCTGCTGCTCGTCTACCGTCGCCAGCGTCCGCAACGCATCATCCAGCGCGATCATTTCGAGATCTTTCTTGTCCGCCACCCCCAGCGCGTCGTCCAGCGACAACGCCACCGCCCCGCTCCCCCGCTTAGCCGCCCGGGTCGCCCGCGCGTGATCCACCAAAATCCGCCGAATCATCTGCGACGCAATCCCAAAAAAATGCGCCCGATTCTGCCATTGCATGCGCCGCTGATCAAACAGCCGCAGATACGCCTCGTGAACCAGCGCCGTCGCCTGTAGCGTATGGCCGGCGTTCTCCCGCTGCATGTAGTACTGCGCCAACCGCCGCAATTCGTCGTACACAATCGGGGTCAATAGCTCCAGCGCCGCCCGATTCCCCTGCGACCAATCCTGCAAAAGTTGGGTCACATCCTGTGCACTCATGAACCGAATTATATCGCCGACCAGTCATTCATGGTAAGTTTCGGGTTATGGCTCCCTTTCAGTCCAGTCGCGCCCAGCACGGCTTCCTTCTCTTCCTCGGGGCGGCCACGCTCGCTGTTTCTTTCGCGATTCTTCAGCCCTTCCTGATGCCGCTGGTCGCCGCCACGGCGCTTGCCATCCTCTTCTACCCGGTTCATTACCGCATTACCCGGGTCCTCCGCCGACCGGGACTCGCTGCCGGAATCTCCGTTCTCCTCGTCGTGTTGATCATCGCCCTGCCTGCAATAGGCATCGGTTCAGCCGTCGTGCGCGAGGCCCGGCAACTTTACGACGTGGCCGCGAACAAAAGCGCGGAGGGCGGCGGATGGGCCGAGTGGGCGGCCAACCTGGTCCACCGCGGCATCATCTGGGCCGGAGTCGAATCCCCCGAAACCGAGGAGCAGATCCGAACGGCGCTCATGGATCGTATGCAAGCTCTGGGAGTCGCCGCCCTCGGCTTTGGCCAGGACATTCTCACCAACCTCGTCTCGCTGATCGTCAGCTCCATCGTTTCGCTCTTCAGCCTTTTTTATCTATTTCGCGATGGCGTCCGCCTCAAGAATCAGTTGGCGCGCATCCTTCCTCTCCCCACTGGTGACGTCCATAGGCTCTTCACCGACATTGGGGAAAGCGTTCTGGCGAATGTCTATGGGATTGGTGCCGTAGCCGTTGTCCAAGGCGGCCTTACCGGGCTCATCTTCTTACTTCTCAGCGTCAAATCGCCTGCCCTGTGGGGCACGACCGCTGCCTTCTTCTCGATGATCCCCATTCTCGGGCCAGCCATTGTCTGGGTCCCGGCCGCCATCTTCCTTGCCATCGCCGGCAGTTGGGGCAAGGCCGCGATTATGGTGGGCTTTGGCGTCGGCGTCATCGGTCTGGCCGATAACCTGATCCGTCCGTACATCATCAGCGGGCGCGTCAACCTCCACCCGCTGCTTGTATTCTTTGCAATCCTTGGAGGGGTGCAGGCCTTTGGGTTCCTCGGGCTCTTCATCGGCCCGGCCACCCTATCGGTGGCCGTGGGCGTTTATGAACTCCTCCGGGAGGAATCTACTCCTGCTCCCGAATAGGACCGTACTTCCCTCTAAGCGGCTGCCGCCCGTCCGCCGGCATCGGATCCTCCGGCTGTGTCGACTTGCTAAGCTCGGTCCCGATCGCTTTGTTCCCAAACTTACGCCGCGGTGAGAGCTTTAGTTCCTCCGAGTTGCCGCCAGATAAGTCCTTCGCTAACAGCGTTCCCGATGTCGCAACGCCCGGCGTAAAGATCACCATCGCGACATAATAAGTGCCTGAACGCAGCGGCGAGTTCGCTCCCGGAGAGATCGTGATCTTCTCGTTCCCGGTCAAACCCGTGGAGCTAAAATCAGCCACCACGCTGCCGTTCTGAACCACCGGCGGAGAACCATACCGAACGTACAGGTCCAAGTCCGCTCCCGGGGTATCTGTGTTGAGTTCAATCTCCATGCGCGACACATTCGTCACATCCAGCCGAAATGCGCTGTCGCCAGAAAGTAAGGTCGGACCCGTCACAGCCGCAAACCGCCAAGAGGCTGCCTGGCCGAAGGTCAGCCGCTGGTTTGCACCTGCCGCCGGTGCCGCCGGGGCGCGTTCCACTGTCGCCGTCACGACCCCAGTCACCTGCGTGTTCCGAGCAAAGTTGCCCAGCCCGATAAAGTACGTACCCGGCTCCAGAGGCGGGCTCGAGGTCCTGGTAATTGTGAGCGATTCGTTCCCGGTCGGCCCTTCCGCAAAGAAGTCCGCCAGAATCTCGCCGTCGGCCAAGTCGACATCCGACCCGCGCCGAACATAAAGATCCACATCCGCATTTGGCGTCGTCGTATTCAACCGAACTGTTAAGCTGGTCGCTCCCACCGGCACCTGAATCCGGAATCCGGACGTCCCCGCGTAGAGCGTCGGCTCTGCCGTCGCCGGTAGCGTAAACCGTCCCGGTACTCCCGAACTCAACTCGACCGCGTTTTGCGGCGGCGTCGCGGCGGTGTCGATGTACACGACCACCGAACCTTCCACTCGCACTCCGGTCGCAAACAAACCCAACGATATGAACAACGTCCCACTCCGTAGCGCCGGAGTCGACTGCGGCGTGATGTCTAAACTCTCGTCCCCGGCTGAACCTTCCGACTTGTAATCCGCCACGACCGCCCCACCAGTTATCGCCGGGACCTGCGCAAATCGAGCGTAGAGGTCCACATCCGCATTCGGCGTCGTCGTCTGCAACACGACCCGAACTCGGCCCGTCCCCGATGGGACGTCTATCCGAAACGAGGGATCGTTCACCAGAGCCGCCGAACTGACCGGCGCAATCGCAAACCGCTGCAGAAGACCGGCGATCAGCGGCTGTCCCACTGTGTTGGAAGCGCCCGCCGTGGTCACCGTAGCCAGCACCGTGCCGTTCACCCGGATGTTTGGCGTGAAGACGCCCAACGCGATGAAGTAAGTCCCCGCGCGAAGCGGCGGCGTCGACTGAGGCGTAATCACAATCGTCTCGTCTCCGGTTTCCCCCTCGGACGAAAAGTCGGCCTGTACGGCACCACCGCTCACCCGCGGCACCTCGCCCGCTCTCACGTACAGATCGACGTCCGCTCCCGGCGTTGTCGTGCGGATCCGCACCTCCAGCCGGGTCGCCCCCGCCGGAACCGAAATTTGGTACGCGCTATCGGAGGTGAACAACTGCGGACCGCTCACCGGGTCGAGCGAATACGTGCTCGGCGCCCCTGAAACCAACGTCCGATTTCCGCTCGTCGGCGGCGGAGTGGTTCCACCCACGGTGACGGTAGCCGTCAGTCGCGCCGAAATCCGAGTATTAGCCGTAAATACTCCCAAGTTGATGAAGTACGTGCCCGCCCGCAGCGCAGGACTCGAAGTCGGGGTGATCGTGATTACCTCGTTCCCATCCGGCCCTTCCGATCGATGGTCAGCCACCACAGCTTGATTCACCACCTGGGACTCAGCGTTGAACCGAGCGTACAAGTCCACATCGACGTTGGCAGTCTGGGACTCCAGCCGGATTTCCAACCGCGTGGCACCCGTTGGTACATCAATCCGATAAGCATTGCCGCCGGCCAGCAGTGTCCTCGACGTAGTCGGTTCAATAGTGATCGCCCTCGCCGTACCGGACGTCAATACCGTCACGCTTGAGGTCGGCGGCGGCGCTGTCCCACCAGTTACTGTAGCCGTGAGTCGCGTCACAATTCGAGTATTCGCCGTAAACACGCCGAGATGAATGAAATACGTTCCCGCCCGCAACGCCGGGGTCGACGAAGGCGTAATCGTGATGACTTCGTTCGCCGTATCATTTTCGGACCGATGGTCCGCCAAAACGGTTCGATCAGCGACCACTGCCTCCTGCCCGAATCGGACATAAAGGTCGACGTCTACGTTCCGGGTCTCCGTTTCCAGTCGGATCTCCAACCGCGTCGCGCCTTGCGGCACATCAATGCGATAGGCGTTGCTGCCGGCCAGCAACGTGCCCGACGCAGCCGGCTCCAGTGTAATCGCCCGCGCTACGCCAGAGGTCAGCGCCACCGCCGTCGAGGTCGCCGGAGGTGGCGTCGTCGATCCTCCTCCTGTAACGATCGCCGTCAGGGTGCCTCTGGCCTCTACTCCCGTAGTGAAAAGGGCCATCGCGACAAAATACGTCCCGGCTCGAAGCGCCGGGGACGAGGTCGGGGTAATCACAATTGTCTCGTCGCCGCTGTCGGTCGCGGCGGAGAAATCTGAAGTCACACGTCCTTCCGTTAGGATCGGCGCACTGCCCGCCCGGGCGAACAGGTCAATGTCTACGTTCGGCGTGGTCGTCCTCAGTCGAATCTCTAGCCGGGTCGCTCCCTGCGGCACGTCCACCCGATAGATTCCCGGCAGTAACGCTGCACCCGCCACCGGTCCCACTGTGAAATTGGCCGCCACGTTACTGGTCAGCAGCGTTCCGGTTGTTCCTCCCCCGGTTGGCGGCGGCGTCGGCGTCGGGCCCGTCGTTCGCTCTTCGAGAAAGCCCTGCAGCGTCGGGTACGCGGTGGAAAATTTGCCGTACCAATCGTAGGCCGGGGTCAGGTCACACTCGGTGCGGCCGTTCGGCGGCTTCGGCCCCCCGGACAACATGCCCACGATCAAGCCCTCGTTTGTGAAGATCGGCGAGCCCGAGGACCCGCCCTCGGTCACGCCCGTCGCCCAAATAATCGTGTGGAACTTCGGCTCCGGCCGGCCGCGCGTCAAGATCGACTCTGCCCGGTTTCCGAAAGATATTCGCTTATAGTCGCCAGTCGGGTGATGGATGCCGGCCACGGGCGTGCCAATCGGCAATTCTTCGGGCATCCAACCGGCAAAGCTAACTCCGCTCGGTAGCGTACCGGTGAGCCGGAGAAGCGTGAAATCACCCTGCTCCATCGAACCGCCCGCCATATAGGTAGCCCCTAACGTCGTCGGCACATCCCGCAGACTCCGCGGTGCCCCATTACAAATGCTCGACTGATAGAACCAAAACGCCTGCACCGAACGTGCTTCGGTGGCGTTGCTGATACAGTGATCGGCGGTTAGAAAGTAGGGAATTCCGCTGTTGTTTCTTGTGTTGACGAGCGAACCCGAGCAAAGCGCTCCGCCACCATTCGTTTCAAATAGATACCGGGCCACGCCGCGCGCTTTTTCGGCCCACTCCGGGTAGCAGGTCACATCCAGGTTGCAGGCCAGCGCCGCCGTCCGCGGAGCCGCCGCTGTGCCCACGTTCGCCGAGATATGGCTGATTCTGCCCAGCTGGAAGGGCAGCATCCGCGGCGCCCCTGCCGCGGCCTCGAACTCCAACACCACCGACTCGCCTTCCACTAACCCGGACCAGGTGTCCTCGCCGCCTTCGTAGGGACCAATCGGCCGCGTCGGGTTCGATTCGTCCCCTGGATACAGCCAAACCCGTCCGGCCCCGGCCGCAAAATTCACAAACTCAAGCCTCAGCCCGGTCGCTCCCGGCGACCGCAGGGCCGCCTGAAACACGGCCCTTCCGTCCGGCAACTCGCTCCACTGCCCGCGGCCCAAAAACTCATCGCCACCCAGCCGGTGCACCCCCGCGCGCATCACCCCGGGCTTTAGCATCTTCGGGGCACGCTCAGCCTCTGAAATTGGACCCATCCAAAACTCGGTCGGCCTGTTGACCCGCGTCATTGGCCTATTTACGGGAGCGCGATCCACCGTTTTCAGGGTGAATGGTGGCACGGGGGCCGCCCACAGGGCGCAGGTGGCCACACATAGAACGGTGAATCGAAGGAGCATAGGTAACCTCACGAGTAGAAACGCGGAATCGACGAACAAAT
>JBKJLJ010000883.1:0-6187 GCA_046597015.1 Bryobacteraceae bacterium | reverse complement strand
TCGATGTCATAGCAAGCGAAGACGGTCATGCAGCCCGGCCCGACCATCGCGCCGGGATAGGCACCAGCTTCGTACGCTAGCCAAGCCTGCGCGGCGGTAATTTTGCCCGTCGCGTCGACCCCGATTTTCACGCGGACGCGGGACCCGGGCGTGGGCCCGGTTCCGGTGAAAACGTCGCGCCGCGACATGACCATCTTGACTGGGCGGCCGGCTTTTTTCGACAGCAGTGCGGCGACCGGTTCCAGGTAAACGTTGATCTTCCCCCCGAAGCCACCACCGATCTCCATCGGCGTGACCTTGACTTGAGAGACGGGAATGTCGAGTACGGCCGCGCTCGCGTCGCGAGCGACGAAGCTACCCTGAGTGCTGCACCAGATATGGACCCGGCCGTCGGAGCTCCAAAACGCCGTCGCGTTCTGCGGCTCGATGTAGCCCTGGTGGACGGTTGCTGTATCGAGTTCGCGCTCGACGATGATGGTGGCCGCCGCGAAGCCAGCCGCGAGATCGCCGATTTCGTGGCGGATGTGTTCGGCGACGTTGCCGTTGGCCAAGTCCTCATGGAGCAGAGGGGCGCCCGGGGCCATCGCGGCAGGAGCGGTTAGCACGCACGGCAACGGTTCGTAGTCGACCTCAATCAGCGCGACGGCCTCAGCGGCGACGTGCGCGTTGACCGCGGCCACCGCGGCCACCGCATGACCGCTATAGAGCACTTTGCCGGACGCCAGGATGTTGCCGCGCAGGGAAGAAAGCAGCGTATCGCCTTCGCCGAAGTCGACGATCTTGTCGGCGTGGGCGGGCGGGAAGTCCGCGGCGGTGACGACGGCGAAGACGCCGGGGAACGCTGCGGCTTTGGAAGTATCGAGGCGGAGAATGCGCGCGTGGGCGTGCGGACTGCGGAGAACGGCCCCGTGGACCATCCGGGCGAGCTGGAGGTCTGCGCCGTAAAGGGCTCGGCCGGTGACTTTGTCGGCACCGTCGTGACGAATCGGGCGGGTGCCCAGGACGTTATAGGTAGTTGCGCTCATTGCGGTGCTCCATTGATTTCGACTGCGGCGGCCTGCACCGCGCGGATGATTTTGTCGTACCCGGTGCACCGGCAAAGATTGTTCGATAGCCAGAAGCGCGTCTGATCTTCGGTGGGGTGCGGATGCTTTTGCAGCAGGGCGTCGGCCGCGATCAGGAAGCCGGGGGTGCAGATGCCGCATTGCAGCGCGGCGTGTTCGAGGAAGGCTTTCTGCAATGGGTGCAGGGTGTTCCCGTGGGCGAGGCCTTCGACGGTCGTGATGGTTTCGCCTTCAGCTTCTACGCCCAGGACGAGGCAGGAAGTGACGATGCGGTCCCCGAGTTTGACGGTGCACGAGCCGCAGTTCCCATCGCCGCAGCCTTCTTTGGTACCGGTCAGGCCGACGACATCGCGCAGACACTCGAGCAGCGTTTGGCGAGGTTCGCAGAGGAATTGAACGGGCTCGTTATTGATGGTGGTTTGGACTTGAACTTTGGGGGCCATGTTAGTTTTCCTGGGCTCGGGTAACGGCGATTTCGAGGGCGCGCCGGGTCATGACTGCGCAGAGGTGTTTGCGGTACGCGGCGGTGCCGCGCATATCGGAGATGGGTGTGGCGGCGGCCTGAGCGATCTGCGCGGCGGCTTCCAAGGCCGCGGGCGAGACCGGTTGGCCGATGAGTGCTTCGCCCGCGGCGGGTACGAAGAGCGGCGTGGGCGCGACGGCCGAAAGAGCGATGCGGGCGGCGACGAAGATGCCATCGGCGATCGACACCGAGACCCCGGCGCCGACGACGGCGATATCCATTTCATTCCGCGGAATGAAACGGAGGTAGGCTGCGCCAGAGTGGGGCGCAGGCGCGGGGATTTGAATGGAGACGAGGAGTTCGCCGGCGGCCAGTTGGTTGCGGCCCGGCGCCGTACAGAAATCTTCAACGGCGATGGCGCGGCGACCGCCGGGCCCAGCGACGTTCGCGGTGGCTCTGAGGGCAATGAGCAGCGGGATGGAGTCGGCGCTGGGTGCGGCGTTACAGAGGTTTCCCCCCAGGGAAGCCCGGCCCTGGATTTGGGTCCCGCCGATCCACGAAGCAACTTCGGCGAGGGCCGGGAAATGCGATTGGATGACGGGGTGAGAGGTGAGGCGGTAACTGGGGACCGCGGCACCGATAGTGAGCCCAGTGTCGGGGTCGAAGTCTAGCGCGTTGAGTTCCGGGATCTTCTTGACGTCGATGACGAGATCGGTTTCTTTGCGGCCGGAACGGAGCTGCACGATAAGGTCCGTACCGCCGGCGAGGAGCCGGGCGGAGGGTTGGCTCACCAGCAGACCGACGGCTTCCGGGAGCGTGGCGGGAGCGGTATAGTCGAAGGCTTTCACATCGTTTAGTGTACCTTTGAGAGGATGCGTTGGATGATAATTTTCGGTTTGGCAATGACACTGCACGGGCAGGTGTTGATGCCGGGAGAAGCAGGAGAAGGATTCGTGCCGCTCTTCAACGGAAAGGACTTTGGCCGTTGGGAAGGGGACGAGCAGGTTTGGCAGATCGAGAAGGGGGGCCGCATCTGGGGATCGACCGACAAGATGACCGGGCGGGGACGGAGTTTAGCGCTGATCCATCGAGGGGAGCGCTTTAAAGATTTTGAACTGCGGATGGAAGTGCGGCTGCGGAACGGCCGGGCGAAGCTCTGGGTGCAGGGCGAAGAGCGGACCGAGGGTGTGGTGACGGGGCCGATGATCGAGATCTCCGATGCGGAGAAGGTGGTGAAGACCAACGAGTGGATGGAGTATTTCCTGACCTGCAAGGACGGCAAAATGAAGGTAGTGGTCAACGGCGAAGTGAAGCAGGAGGGCCTCGAAGCATCCCGGTTTGCGGGGCTGCTGGCGTTTGAGGTGGAAGCGGTTCCCGCGATGGAAGTGCGGTTTCGCAACATTCGGATTAAGAAGTTGAACTGATGTGTGATCTTCGCAGAGTTCCTTAAGCTCTGCCGCAGGCTATTGAATGGAAACGGTAACCGGGTTGGCCGGGATCCCGTCGACAGTGAGGCGGATCTCGACAACGCCGCGTCCGCGCAGAGCGAGGGGGATGTCGAGGTTCACCTGATCCAGCCCGGGGAAGCTGGGCTGCGAACCCGAGTAGAGCACCGGGGCGGAGACGCCGCCAATGGTGGCCGAAGTCTGGCGACCGCTTCGCAGACCAGTCGCGTACAGGGAGAGGGCGGAGGGGAGGCTGATCGGAACGGCCTGGCAGAGGGCGGGGCAGGAGAAGGCTGGCCCGGAGGTGGCGATGGCGGCCGCGAGACCAGCGGCGTTCAGAGTGAACACGGCGGGTGCCACCGCTTGCACCGTGGTTTGGGCAGTGAGGATGGGGCCATCGGAGAGCACCGCGATTGGGGTGGGGCCAGCGGTCGTGGCCGCGGGGACGAGTAGGTTGATTTGAGAGGCGGAAGCAAAAAAGATTTCCGCGGGGCGGCCTTGAATTTCGACGCGCGGAGAGGCTGGCATGGGGCCGTAAAGCGAGACGATCGCTTCCGGCGCGGTAGTCGCGGGGACGCCGAGGGAAGGGATGAGGCCGTAGTAGCGGGCCATCCAGTAAGGAAGAATGTAATCGACGCCGGCATTGGCGATGGTACCGGAGCCGCCCCCGGAGAGTTGGAACGGACTGCGCTGCCACAGGAAGTCGGTAGGGGTGCGGAGGTCGACGGGGATCGGGTCGCAGGCTTGGTCGCCGCAGACGCGGACTTCGGCGCGGCGATCAACGAAGAAGTCGCGGCGGGAGCGCTTGAGCCAGAGGTCGAGAAGTTCGAGGGATTCGGAATCGCGGCGCGGTTCTGGGCCGGAGAGGGCGCGGTCGATGAGGTTGAAGAAGGGATTTTGGTGGTTGGCGGTGTAGCGGCGGGCGATCGCGTACGCGCTTTCGTAGGTGGACTTGGTGGGAGACGTCTCCAAGCGTATGAGGGAGTAAAAAGTGAGGTAGATGAGGTTGAACTTGAAGTAGGAGCTGGTCGAGAGCGAATCGAAGGTGACGGGTAAGGCGACAGAGTTGGCGAGGCGCGTGCGCTCGGATGCGTAGAGGGTAGTGAACCGGTCGGGGTTGATCTGCCGGGCAATTTGGAGAATTGCAAGTTGCTGGTCGGGGCGGAGAGTGAAGTTGGGTGTGAACCAGTTGCTGGCGACGAGGAAGTTGGTGAGACGGGTCGCGAGAGGACGAATGGCGGGCCGGAGCGAAGGGATTTGCTCATAAGCGACACTGAGACCGAAGAAGACGCCCAGGTACTGATCGCGGGATAGGTTGCCGACCCAGGAGTAGCCGAGGGCGGGATTGCGAAAGATGCCGTTGGCCGCTTCTTCGCGCTCGACGCCGGCGGCGAACGGCGAGTTGAGCGCCAGCCGGCAACGGGCCAGGGAATCGTTGCCGGTGACATCGACGAGGCCTTCCAGCCCTTGGAGGGCGCGGACGGCGTTGGCGAGGGCGTCGGGCGAGGCGGTGACGCGAAAGCGAAAGGCTTCGGCGGCGAGATAGTGGCCGGTCCAAAGGGCGGAGTCTCCGCAGCGGGTGTAGCCGGTGATTTCGGATGAGTTGGGGGAGGCGTAGAAAGGGTCGAGTAGAGTACCGAAAGGCAGGTAGCGGGACTGGATGAGAGCGGATATGGCAAGCGCTTCTGGCTCGCCAGCGAGGGCGGAAAGGACGCAGAGAAGAGCTAAAGCGAGAAGGCGCATGCTATCTGCATTGATAGCACTTATTCCATGGGGGGGAGTATGAGGCCGAACGTGAGGAAGCCGCGGAGTTTTTCGACGAAGTCATCGCCGACGGTTACTTTCGCCCAGCGGATGGAGGCGCGCTCGGAGCCCTCGCTGAAGAAGCCGACCCCGCCGGTGCGAAGTCTCGGATCCCTAAACGTATCGATGACGCGGCCGCCGACGATGGTGACGAACCGATCGCCGATGGCCCGGATCTCGTAGTTGTAGAATGCCTTCTCGTCCAGAGTGATCGGCAACGGGAGCCGGACGCGGCGGGTTTCTTTGCCGCCGATCATGGAAAAGCGGACAAGTTCGGTAGCGCTGGAACTGCCGCGACCGGAAAGCATTAGTTTGGTGGCGTAGAAGTTGCGGTGATCGCCGGCCCGGACGGCCCAGTTCACCGATGTGTTTTCGATGCGGCCTTCGAATTGAAAGCGGTAGTCGGCCAAGCTCTTTGAATCGCTCCAGATACGGAGGCCGCCTGGCCGGAGTAGGCCGTTGTTGATTGTCCAGACGGGGCTGGCCGACGCCGAGGCGGCCTGCCAGTCGCGGAGATTTGAGGACACGAAATCGCTGCGCAACTCAAGGCCGGGTGTGCCCTTCGGGAGGTGATTGAGGAGCGACGAGCTCTGTTGAGAGAGCCAGCCGGGGCGCCGGTCAGTCGGTTCTGGTCCTCCGTTGGCACTGCCGCCTGGGGGGTCGAGCGAGAGAACGAGGGCACCCCCGAGGGCTAGAAGGACCAGTACCGTGGCGGTGGAGGCGACGTTGGAAGCGGGTTGCTTCGCAGCGGGTTCGACGACGTCGTCAGGTGAATCCCAGGAGGCGACGGTGCTGTAGTCGAGCTCGCCGAGTTCGCGCAGAGCCCGGGCCGAGGTGGTCCTGCCCGCGGCTCTATGTGAGTCGGAGCAATACTGACGGTCCTTTAGGCTACGGAATAAGCCTATCGGTTTGTGGCAATACTTGCAGTTCACGTCTACGTTCCCACCTTCATCATGGCCCGATTCCGGCAACTTGCAACATGGCTCAGTAACTATTTCCCAGGGATTGGGGGAATCACCCTAGGCAAGTGCACTGCTAAAATGAGGGGTAGCTCTTTTCTTATGCTCCAAGCTTGGTATGAAAACTGGATCACCCAATGGGAGACGTCACTTTGCTTTCGGTCGACGGACCGAGTGGTGCGGCCTTTTGAATGGGGAATGGAATGGACGGAAAAATGGCCGGTAAATGGCGGGAGTAGAAAAGATCCGGAGCAGTATTTTCGGGACTTGAACGCGACGATTCTGGCGGATCCGGAATCATTTTTTAGCTACGAGAAGCCGGCGGAATTCCGGCTGGAGGGAGACTGGCTGCGATTTCGGACGCCGCTCAGGAGTCCGCATCCGTCGAACAATTTAGTGCACGCGCTGTGGTGCCCGGCGGAAAAGCCGAAGGGAAAGGCGGTGGTGGTTTTG